>NZ_JRVL01000050.1:0-50974 GCF_054823985.1 Acinetobacter sp. GN11
ATTAGTTATTTTTTTCTCATAAAGACTCATTTTTTGATTTTAAAAAAATATTCTAAAAAATAGAAAATCAGAGAAAATCAGAGAAAATCAGAGAAAATTTAAGAAAAATAGAGAATTTTGCAAGTAAAAAGCAGCACATCGAGATGAACTGCTTTGTTAAACAATTGGTAAAATTAGCTTAGCCCGTATTACGTAAACCAGCAGCAATACCTGCAATACTTACCATAAGTGCATGGTCAACAGGAGTATGTTCTGCCTGACGCTCAGCGAGATAATCTCGGCGGCGTTTCATGAGTTCAGCCTGTAAAAGATGCAAAGGAAGTAAGTATGGTTTACGAACCTGCATTGATTGATCAAGAACTTCGTTATTGCTAAGAAGCTTTGATTCATCTTTCAATTTAAGTAGTGTTTCAACAGCATCTTTTAAGCGCTGACGTAATTGATTACCGAGCACTTTTAAATCTTCATCTTCAGTCAAATGAGACTCGTAATAGAGTGCAATGTTGGCATCGGATTTAGACAATACCATTTCCAGCATATCAATCAGCGTCTGGAAATAAGGCCATTGCTGGAGCATTTCATCAAGCGTTGCTTTTTGCTGATCGGCAATCACTTCATTAATTGCAGCACCAGTACCTAGCCATGCAGGTAACATCAAACGGATTTGAGTCCATGCAAATACCCATGGAATCGCACGTAAAGACTCAATACCACCACTCACTTTACGTTTTGCTGGACGCGAACCTAGTGGCAACATTTGTAACTCAAGCTCAGGGGTAACAGTACGTAAATATTTTACGAAGTGTGGGTTTTCACGCACTGTTTGACGATACACCTTAACAGAATGATCTGTCATACGGTTCATGATTTCACGCCACTCGGCTTTAGGCTCTGGTGGCGGTAATAAAGTCGCTTCGAGTGTTGCTGCGGTATAGATTTCAAGGTTTTGCATGGCAATTCCTTCTAAACCGAACTTGAAGCGAATCATTTCACCTTGTTCTGTAACACGAATTGCACCAGAGATAGAGCCAGGGGGTTGTGAAAATAGTGCCTGTTGGGTTGGAGCACCACCGCGACTGATTGAACCACCACGGCCGTGGAACAGAGTCAACTGTACGCCGTGTGTTTGAGCAATTGCAGTCAGCTCTTCTTGAGCACGATATTGGGCCCAGTTAGCCGACATGAAGCCAGCATCTTTTGCAGAGTCGGAGTAACCGATCATGACTTCGTGTTTACCCTGAATGTGCTGCTTATACCAATGCATATTGAACAGCGTATTTATGGTAGTTGCAGCGCCATCTAAATCTTTTAAAGTTTCAAATAGAGGAACTACACGTAAAGGATGTTGAATACCTGCTTCTTTTTGCAACAGCAATACAGCTAAAACATCACTTGGATATTCAGCCATAGAAATAATATAAGCCCCTAAAGATTCAGGCGGTTGGTCTGCCAAAGTACGCATGGTTGCAAATACTTCTTGGACATCTGGGTGTCCAATCAAACTGCCTTCAGGTTCATTAATATATTTCGGTAAAAGCGGGCGTTTACTTTGTAACTCCTGAATCAGGAAGTTTTGGCGCGCTTGTTCAGTCCACGATTCAAAATTACCTAAACCTAAATATTCGGTAATTGCTGAAATCGCTTGGCGGTGACGACCTGATTCTTGGCGAATGTCGAGTTTAAGTAGTTCGATACCAAAACAGTTCACACGGTAAATAAAGTCGAGAAGTTGACCATTCGCAATCTCAGGCAAGTTGCTGTCGATTAAAGAGCGATAGCACAGCAATAATGGTTGTAAAAGCTCATCTTTGCTTTTAATGACATTGCTGTCGTCTGCTTCTAAGCCTTGCAAGCGTTGAGCTAACCAGTGGCGAGTCGCTTTTAAGCGTTCGCGTGTTGCACGTAAATATTCACGATAAGGTTCTGCATGTTGGTTACCAATAGCCTGAATCATTTCTTCGGAACAGGTTTGGATCGAAAGTTCCCAACGTAAGTTTTCGATATCTCTTAGGTAAAGGTCGGCAGCTTGCCAGCGTGATAACCACAGCACTTCTTGTGTAATTTGATGAGTAACATTTGGGTTGCCATCACGGTCTCCACCCATCCAAGATGCGAAACGTACCGGTGCAATGTTAAGTGGTAAGTTTTGTTGGCAATTTTCTTGGACCAACTCATTTAACTCGCGAACAAATTTAGGTACAGCATTCCAGAGCGTTTGTTCGATGGTTGCAAAGCCCCATTTTGCTTCATCAACAGGAGTCGGGCGGTGTTGACGAATTTCATCTGTTTGCCATGCTGAACTAATTTGTTGTTTTAAGTTGGCAAGCGCGCTTTGACGTTCACGTGGAGTAAGTTTTTGCTGATCAAGCTGTGAAAGGCAGGCATTGATATCATCATATTTTTGAATGAGAGTACGCCGGCTGACTTCAGTCGGATGTGCTGTAAGGACTAGCTCAATATTAAGATCACAAATTTGCTGGAATAGTTTTTCTGTCGAAATACTTTTGTCTTTAAATTTTTGAAATAGATGA
Source organism: Acinetobacter sp. GN11 (assembly GCF_054823985.1). Taxonomy (NCBI): domain Bacteria; kingdom Pseudomonadati; phylum Pseudomonadota; class Gammaproteobacteria; order Moraxellales; family Moraxellaceae; genus Acinetobacter; species Acinetobacter sp. GN11. The sequence goes on from NZ_JRVL01000050.1 coordinate 2,532, forward strand.
ACAAGTGGATTTGGAGAATTAGCCTCCGAATCAAACTCTGCCTGTCTGCGGCTACGCACTACATGATATTGCTCGGCAATATTGGCAAAATTTAAAAAATGAGAAAAAGCGCGGGTAAGAGGTAATAGCTCTTCATCGGGCAATTCTAAAAATAATTGTTCTAATTGCTTTTCGGCTTCAGCTTGACCATCACGTGCACCTTTGGCAAGAGCACGGATTTGCTCGATCTGATTAAACAGTTCTTGTCCTGCATGTTGTTTTAGGGTTTCACCTAACAAATTGCCAAGTAAACGGACATCCTCACGCAGTGGCGCATCGATTTGCTGAACCATGCTATTTTCTCCTGTTCTTATTCTTATCGAATATAGCGCGATTAACAAACATTCCAAGCTTTGAGCGTAAGAAAATGTGAATTTTTGCTTAAAAAATAACATTTAATTCGCTTATTGCGACTTAAAAGTAGACATGCACTCAGTGCAACTTTTAGCAATCGGACTTTGGTTTAATTCCGATATTTGAGCAGGAATAACGTAATTGCATCTCGAATAATTCGCTCTAGCTCTTGTGCATTAGGTACAGCAATAATTCTAAGTAGAACCTTATGGTGACGTACACCAAGCAACAAAGTTAAAAGAAGCTCTGTTTGATAAATTGGATCATCGGCTTGGATAAAACCTAATTCAGCTGCTTTTTGGAAGAAAGCAGCTAACTGATTTTGAAGTCGAGTATGAGATGCAGTAAAAAATTGTTCAGCTAAAGGGCTTTGTTCTGCTGCGAGTTCAAATAATACATGTTCAAGCTTTAGTGCTTCAGGTGAATAAATAATCTGTAAGGCGCGTGAACATACAATAAAGAGTGCTTGATAAAAGTCTGCTGATGCATCTAATTCAAATTGTTTAGGACTCAATGTCTCTTCACAGGTTTCTGTAATCGCACAGATAAACAGGTTCGCTTTGTCCTGAAAGTGGTTATATACCGTGAGTTTAGTGACACCTGCTTCCTGTGCAATCTGGTTCATGCTAGTACCGTGATAGCCAGATTTTAAAAAAATAGCTTTCGCGGCTTGTAGGATACGAGCACGTTTTTCTAGATCTTTGGGGCGACCACTTTGATTAACTGTTTGCACAAAATCCTCTGATAAAAATTTAAAAAAATAGCAATTTATAAGTTTTTCTTTAATTAATGTACCGATGAGTATATTAATTAAAAAATAAACAATTTATGATGCAAGCATATTGTGCCTTAAAAAATCAGTTTGAATAAGAGCGATAAGATATGAATCTGTTAAAACCTCTCATCATGAGTATGGTGATTGTTTGTACGGTCACATTAATGGGGTGTAGTAAAGAAGCCCCAAAAACAGAAGAAATACCCTATGTGATGGTGGCTCAACCCTTGACCACCCTCAATGAACAAAAAAGCTATGCAGGGGATGTGCAGGCCAGACAACAAACGGCTTTAGCATTTCGGGTCGGTGGACAGGTTACGGCACGTTATGTAGATGTCGGTGATCGAGTTAAAGTCGGACAAGTTTTAGCAAAGCTTGACGTGGCAGATGCTCAGCTACAATTAAATGCCGCTAAAGCCCAACTGGACAATGCACAGGCTTCAGCAAAAACAGCAGCAGATGAACTTAAACGTTTTCAGCAATTATTGCCGATTAATGCGGTGAGCCGTTCGCAATTTGATACGGTAAAAAATCAATATGACGCTGCACAAGCGGCTCTACAGCAAGCTCGTTCTAACTATGAAGTTTCTGCAAACCAAACAGGTTATAACCAACTCGTTTCCAATAAAAACGGGGTGATTACTGTGCGAAACATTGAAATTGGACAAGTGGTTGCTGCGGGTCAAGCGGCTTATCAACTGGCCATTGATGGAGAGCGTGAAGTTGTCATTGGCGTGCCAGAACAAGCGGTTGCCGAGATCAAGGTTGGCCAAGCAGCTTGGGTAACTTTATGGTCTAAACCGAATGACCGATTTGTTGGTTATGTGCGCGAAGTTTCCCCAGCGGCGGATCAGTCCCGTACATTTACAGTCAAAGTTGCACTCAAAGAAGGTCAATCTGCTATTCAGCTTGGACAAAGTGCACGCGTATTTTTTAGCTCGACTCAAACCAATGTGATGAGTGTCCCACTTTCGAGTGTTTCGGCAACAGATAATCAGCCTTATGTCTGGGTGGTTAATGCGAATCAGACTTTACGTAAAGTACCTGTAACGATTGGTGCATATGGCAAAGATAGCGTACCTGTGTTATCAGGTTTGGCCCCAAACGATTGGGTCGTGATTGGCGGTGTACATTTGCTACGTGATAAACAGAAGATTCATCCGATTGACCGTGAAAACCGCGGGGTGAAAATTCAGGGAGCAACCCAGCCATGAAATTCAATCTCTCGGAATGGGCATTAAATAATAAAGGCATCGTCCTTTATTTTATGCTGTTGCTTGGCATTATTGGTGCAATCTCTTATTCAAAATTATCACAAAGTGAAGACCCACCCTTTACCTTTAAGGTAATGGTGGTACAGACCTACTGGCCTGGGGCGACTGCCAAAGAAGTTTCTACTTTAGTTACGGACCGTATCGAAAAGGAACTCATGACAACAGGGCAGTATGACAAGATTATGGCTTACTCCCGTCCAGGCGAGTCGTTGGTCACTTTTGTGGCCAAGGATTCACTTACTTCTGACAAGATTCCCGATGTTTGGTACAACGTTCGTAAGAAGGTCAATGATATACGCCATGAACTACCAAACGGTGTACAAGGTCCATTTTTCAATGACGAATTTGGAGACACTTACGGCAATATTTATGTACTGACAGGCAAAGACTTTGACTATGCGCTTTTAAAAGAATATGCAGATCGTTTGCAATTACAGCTTCAACGCGTCAAGGATGTCAGTAAGGTTGAACTCATTGGTCTACAAGATCAAAAAATCTGGATTGAGATTTCTAACACCAAAGCGGTACAGCTTGGTATTCCGGTGACTGCGATTCAAGATGCCTTACAAAAGCAAAACAGTATGGCAAGTGCAGGTTTTTTTGAAACAGGCACAGACCGCATTCAGATTCGCGTAAGTGGTCATTTACAAAACATTGATGAAATTAAGAAAATGCCTTTACTGGTAGGTGATAAAACCATTCAGCTCGGAGATGTCGCTGATGTCTACCGTGGTTTTAGTCAACCTGCTCAGCCACGTATGCGTTTCATGGGTGAAAATGGCATTGGTATTGCTTTATCGATGCGTAAGGGCGGTGACATTATTGCTTTGGGTAAAAATCTCGACACAGAATTTGCCCAACTGCAAAAAACTTTGCCTTTAGGCATGAAGCTCCAAAAAGTTTCTGACCAACCTGTAGCAGTACAACGCAGTATTCATGAGTTTATAAAGGTACTCGCTGAAGCAGTTATTATTGTCTTGTTAGTGAGTTTTTTCTCTTTAGGTTTCCGTACAGGATTGGTTGTCGCTTTTTCTATTCCTTTAGTTTTAGCAATGACCTTTGCGGGTATGAGCCTATTCGATGTTGGCCTACATAAGATTTCACTGGGTGCCTTGATTCTGGCGCTGGGTCTGTTAGTCGATGACGCCATTATTGCCGTCGAGATGATGGCAATTAAGATGGAGCAGGGTTATAGCCGAATTAAAGCCGCCGGATTTGCGTGGAAAACAACAGCGTTTCCAATGCTCACCGGAACACTGATTACTGCGGCTGGTTTCTTACCGATCGCTACGGCTCAATCTGGTACAGGTGAATACACTCGCTCTATCTTTCAGGTGGTGACGATTGCCTTATTAGTCTCTTGGGTTGCAGCAGTTTTATTTGTACCTTATTTAGGCGAAAAGCTATTACCCGATTTTACTAAAACAGGTCATCAAGCACCTTGGTATGTCCGTTTATGGGCGAGGTTAACCAAAAAACCGCAACCACAAACTGTGGCCATTTCACAGGACCATCACTACGATCCTTACCAATCTAGCTTCTATTTACGTTTTAGAAAGATGGTCGAGTTTTGTGTGACTTACCGTAAAACCGTAATTGCGACAACGGTGGGTATTTTTGTGATATCTGTGTTGATGTTTAAGATCGTTCCTCAGCAGTTTTTCCCACCTTCGAACCGTGCCGAGATTTTAGTCGATTTAAAACTTGAAGAAGGCGCTTCCTTAACAGCGACAGAACAAGCTGTGAAAAAGGTTGAAAAATTCCTGTCTAAACAAAAAGGTATTGATAACTATGTGGCATATGTCGGTACAGGTTCACCACGTTTTTATTTACCGTTAGACCAGCAATTACCGCAAGCCAGCTTTGCTCAGTTTGTTGTACTCGCATCATCGCTTGATGATCGTGATGAAATTCGACGCTCATTAGACACACAAATTAAGCAATTACTTCCGCAAGTTCGTACTCGCGTGTCATTACTGGAAAATGGCCCACCTGTTGGTTATCCATTGCAATATCGTGTGTCGGGTGAAGATCAAAATCTGGTCCGTCAAGAGGCACAGAAAGTCGCTAAACTGGTTAGCGAAAATCCAAATACCACCAATGTGCATTTAGATTGGGGTGAGCCGAGTAAGATTATTTCAATTCAAATTGACCAAGATCGTGCTCGACAAATGGGTGTTTCTAGTGTTGATTTAGCGAACTTCATTAATGCATCAATTACAGGGAGTGCGATTGAGCAATATCGTGAAAAGCGTGAACTCATCGAAATCCGTTTACGCGGTGATCAGAGCGAACGAGTTGAAGTGGCTTCCCTAGCAAGTTTAGCTGTACCAACAACCAACGGAACGACTGTGCCTTTAGCCCAGATTGCTAAAATTGAATATAAGTTTGAAGATGGTTTAATTTGGCATCGTAACCGCTTACCAACCATTACTGTTCGCGCAGATATCCGCACTCAATTACAACCAGCTACAGTGGTTGGCGAGTTAGCTGAATCAATGGATAAGTTACGTACTGAATTACCAAGTGGTTATCTGGTTGAAGTTGGTGGAACTGTAGAAGAGTCTGCACGTGGGCAAAATTCCGTTAATGCGGGTATGCCACTGTTCTTGGCTGTGGTCATGACATTACTGATGATTCAGCTCAAAAGCTTATCACGCGCGACCATTGTGTTGTTAACAGCTCCGCTGGGTTTAATTGGTGTGGTTTTATTCTTGCTCCTATTTAACAAACCATTTGGCTTTGTGGCGATGTTGGGCACAATTGCGCTCTCTGGGATGATCATGCGTAACTCGCTTATTTTGATTGATCAAATTGAACAAGACAGGCAAGCAGGGCATCCAACATGGGAAGCAATTATTGAGGCGACAGTGCGTCGATTCCGTCCGATTATTTTGACTGCTTTAGCCGCAGTTTTGGCCATGATTCCACTTTCACGAAGTATTTTCTTTGGTCCGATGGCAGTTGCGATCATGGGCGGATTGATTGTTGCCACCTTACTGACATTATTTTTCTTACCTGCGCTCTACGCAGCGTGGTTTAAGGTGAAAAAAACCGCATAAAATACATAAATTTTTTGTGAATAAAGGTGCGAAATATTGAAAACTCCAATATAGTAGCACCTGTCTTTACACAAAAAATACAGGATTATTTCACTGCATAAAAAATAGGCTAAGTGCAGTGAATTGAGGTGAAATACAGATGGGGCAAGACCATATCGAACAGCATCGCCGTTATATAGTAATTTCTTATGCGTTCATGTTTCTTGCATTGTTTACGGTTATTTTTGCGGCCTTTGCTTATTTGGTCGCTCGTAAAGTGGCGGTTGTAGATAATGCAGAAGTTTGGATTCATGCGCATGCACTATGGATTATGCGAAACGGGATTCTATTTCTTTGTATGGCAATTTTTGCTGCGGTCTGGTTTATTCCGCTCTTCTTTTTTGCATGGGACAGTAACCTTTGGGTAACCGCCTCTACGGTTGCTGGTGTAGTATTTAGCGCTATTGCGTGGTTATTTCTATTAAATGCATGGTTAAAAGGCTTGTCTAAATATTTAAAAAATAAGGCAGTTTTTTAATATATCTATTTTTTAAACATTTTACCCTTGTAAATTCGGCTAAAGCCCCCCATTTAGTCGGCAATAGAGTATTGATAAAATTCCGTGAGGAGCACCGCCAAAAATGGCTAAACGTGATTATTATGAGGTTTTAGGCGTTTCAAAAACCGCAAGTGATGATGAGATCAAAAAAGCCTACCGTAAATTGGCGATGAAATATCATCCAGATAGAAACCCTGACAATGCCGAAGCTGAAGATAAATTTAAAGAAGCTGCTGAAGCTTATGAAGTTTTATCGGACAGCGAAAAGCGCAGCATGTACGATCGCATGGGTCATAATGCGTTCGAAGGCGGCTTTGGTGGCGGCGGTGGTGGTGGTTTCGGCGGATTTAGTGCAGAAGACATTTTCAGCCAGTTCGGTGATATCTTCGGTGGTGCATTCGGTGGTGGTGGACGTCAACAGCGTCAACGTCGCGGATCAGATTTACGTTATGTAATGGAACTTACCCTTGAAGAAGCTGTAAAAGGGGTGAAAAAAACCATTACTTTTACTGCTCCAGCACCATGTGATGTGTGTGATGGTAAAGGCTCTAAAAATCCAAAAGATGTTGAAACTTGTAAAACTTGTCATGGTTCAGGACAAGTTCGTATGCAGCAAGGTTTCTTCTCTGTACAACAAACATGTGGTACTTGTCGTGGCCAAGGTAAAATTATTAAAAACCCTTGTCAGGCATGTCATGGTTCAGGTGTAGCCGATCGCCAGCAAACGTTGGAAGTTACAATTCCAGCGGGTGTAGATAATGGTGACCGCGTTCGTTTGAGTGGCAAAGGCGAAGCAATTCGTGATGGCCAATCAGGTGACTTGTACGTTGAAGTGGTTGTTCGCGAACACGAAATTTTCCAACGTGATGGTGCCGATCTTTATATGGATGTACCAGTAAGCATTGCTGATGCTGCACTGGGTAAAGAGCTTGAAATTCCAACATTGGAAGGTCGCGTTAGCTTGAAGATTCCTGAGGGAACTCAAACAGGCAAATTATTCCGTTTACGTGGCAAAGGCGTTCGTCCAGTACGTAGCAGCATGGTAGGTGATTTACTCTGCCGTATTGTGATTGAAACACCGGTCAACTTAAATTCTCGTCAACGTGAATTACTTAAAGAGTTGCAAGCTTCTTTTGATGGCGAAGACAGTGCTTCTTCACCAAAGAAAAAATCATTCTTTGATCGTTTGTTCGATTAATACGTGATTAGATAAGAAATTAAAAAGAAGGCGGATATTGATAAAATATCCGCCTTTTTATTGCGCTGATTCATCTTATTATTTTTATTCTGCTTAAAAGTAAATTACGTCTGCTTACTCTGTAGGGTGAGCAACATCGATGTCGTCAACACTTACAGTCGGTTCGCTAGAAGCAAGAGTCGGAGCACTTTCGATAGCTGGTGAGGCTACTGTTACTGCCTGTACGGCTACTTTAGGTACTTCTGCTGTTGTTTCGCCAATAATCGGGTCAATATCTTCAACTTTAACGTCTGTATTGGCATCGGTTGCTACACTTGGTTGAGCTGTAGGCGCTGCTGTTTGAGTGCTTACGTTAGTTGTAATACGTGCTTTAGATAAGCTCTCTAATGTGTCTCCTGGCTGGATTGCAGGCTCTGCAAACGCCACTGAACTCATAATCCCCATCATCACTGTGAAGCCAATAATTCTCGAATGCATGCTGAACTCCTTATAGTCATCTTTTTTTCATTCGTGGCTGAGTAGTGTGCCGATCAATTCTTTAACTTTTGTGAAAACAGATTAAATTTCAGCTGATATTAAAAAATAATTTTTACTTTTTATCGTGAGCAAAGAGTTTTGATATAGTAGACAAATTACGTAAAACAGAAGATTGGAAAGGATTATGTCAGCAGCTCCACGCATTGGTGTTTTAGGTGCAGGCGGTCGTATGGGCCGTACGCTTATTCAAGCAGTTCAACAGGCAGGCTATCAATTGGCTGCTGCAGTAGAGCGTCCGGAAAGTAGTTTGGTCGGCACTGACGCAGGTGAGCTTGCTGGTATTGGTTCAGTGGGTGTGAAGGTTTCAGGAAGCTTGTCAGATGTTCTGAAAGACTGCGATGTAATTATTGATTTTACTGCGCCGGTTGCGACTGCTCAGCATTTGAAGCTTTGCCGTGAAGCTGGGGTTGCCATGGTTATTGGCACAACAGGTATGTCAGATGAGCAAAAAGCTGAGTTAGACGAAGTTGCGACTCATACACCTGTGGTTTACGCTGCGAACTATTCGGTAGGCGTAAATGTATCAATCAAGTTACTTGAGCTTGCAGCAAAAGTATTTGGCGATACAGTAGATATTGAAGTCATTGAAGCTCATCACCGTCATAAAGTAGATGCGCCGTCAGGTACAGCGCTAATGATGGGTGAAGCGATTGCAGATACTTTAGGCCGTAACCTAAAAGAAGTTGCTGTTTATGGACGTGAAGGACACACAGGCCCGCGTGACCGTCAAACGATTGGTTTTGAAACTATCCGTGGTGGTGATATTGTTGGCGAACACACTGTGATGTTCATTGGTGAGGGTGAGCGCGTTGAAGTGACTCATAAAGCAACGAACCGTATGAACTTTGCTGCTGGTGCAGTACGAGCTGCGGCATGGGTTGTGGGCCGTGAAGCGCGTAAATATGACATGAAAGATGTTTTAGGATTGAACGACGTACAGGTTTAAAACCCTGTCCGTATTCCATGTGTAGCGAGAAAAACAAGATAGAGCAGAACATGAATAAAAAACAAATTGCCCTGACCACTCTTCTTTGTTTAAGTAGCCTCTGGACGGGGGCTGCTTCTACAGAAAAAGCTAAATTAAGCTTAGACCGCAATAATATTAAAGTCTGGACCTATCAGAAGACTGATAATCCAGTCTTTCAATATAAAGCAGAAACGACATTTGATGTGCCACTCGAACGTGCTGTCGCCGTGATTTTAGATGTGAATCGTGCCGATCAGTGGGTGCCTTATATGGGCAAAGTTGAAATGTTGTCTCAAGATGAGAAAAAAGGTGAGTTCACACTGTATATGGTGTTGGATTTTCCATTTCCTTTGAAAGATCGTGATGTGGTTGTAAAAGGAAAAATGAGCAAGGCTGCAAATGGCGTTGTGACAATTAAAAATACTGCAATTAGCGGAAATTATCCGATACAACCCGATGTGGTGCGCTTAACACGCTATGAAGGGGACTGGACATTCCAGAAACTTGCAAATAATAAGGTGAAAGTAACCACCAGTGGTTATGCTGACCCAGCTGGTGCAATTCCATTAAGTTTTGTGAATATGTTTGTTCAACAGCAGCCTTACCAGATGTTGCTTAAAATGAAGCGAGAAGTAATGAACCCTATTTATGAACAGCCTAAACTGCCTGATATTTTAAAATAAATAAAGCATAAAAAAGCGCCTGATTTCAGGCGCTTTTTATTAATCTGAACACTGCTGTAATGCTTGGGCGGGACTACTCTCGCGTTTGATCTGGAATAACACCAATAACAAACCTAACCCTGCTAACAATGCACCAGCAAATGATACTGCGCTATAACCCCAACCTAAATCGAGTACTAATGCGCCTGCTGCTGCTCCAACTGCGTTACCTAAGTTAAAGGCACCGATATTTACTGAAGAAGCAAGGCCTGGTGCTTCGTGAGCGACAGACATTACTCGCATTTGTAAAGGTGGAACTAAAGCAAAGGTTGCTGCACCCCAGATTACTAATGCAATGGCTGCTCCAATTTGGCTTTGTGCAAGGATTGGGAAAATCACCATCATCACAATCAACAGAACCAAGAAGCCAATCAGGGTTTTATTGATAGACAAATCTGCAAAGCGACCACCTAAATGGTTACCAATTGAGAAACCGACACCAATCAACATCAGCATAAACGTAATGAAGGTCGGTGAAGCATGCGTAAACTCAGTCAAACTTGGCGCAATATAGGTATAGAGCGTAAACATTGCACTTGCACCGAGTACGGTGGTGAGTAGAGCAAGTATTACAGGAGTGCGCGTTAACACTTTTAACTCAGCTTTCACATTCGGTTTCTGGGCAACCATACCTTGTGGTAATGCTTTCCATAAAGCGAGCATAGTAATCACACCAAGCAATGAAATCGCAAGGAAAGACATACGCCAGCCAATGTTTTGCCCAACCCATGTTGCCAAAGGTACACCGCCAATATTGGCAATGGTTAAGCCCATAAACATGGTTGCTACAGCACTGGCCTGTTTATGTGCGGGCACAATGCTTGCTGCTACAACTGAACCGATCCCGAAGAAAGCACCATGGTTCAGGCTTGTGATGAGACGCGCACCTAATAAGCTCATATAGCTTGGTGAAAATGCCGCTATCAGGTTACCTACCGTAAAGATCGCCATCAGAAAGATAAGCGCATTACGTCGTGCAAAACCACCAAACCATAGGGTCATGAACGGAGCACCTAGCATGACGCCAAGTGCATAGCCCGTAATTAACATTCCGGCTGTTGGAATTGAAATCCCTAAATCATTAGCGATATTCGGCAATAATCCCATTGGTGAGAATTCCGTGGTGCCAATGGCAAAGGCGCCAATTGCCAATGCCAATAACGAGAATGCCGTATTTGATTGAGTGTTCATGAGTTTAGTCCCAAACTGGTGCCCATGGCTCTGGGCTAACTTCACGACTGTTACGATCAAGTTCGGCAATCATTTGCATTTCAGCTGAAGTTAACTCGATATCCTGTGCTTTTAAATTGCTCATCAGGTTTTCACGTTTAGTCGAAGATGGAATGACTGCAAAACCGCGTTGCAATGCCCATGCCAGTGCAATTTGCGCTGTCGTTGCTTGATGAGCTGCTGCAATTTTAGCTAGAACTGGGTCTTGAAGCACTTTACCGTACGCAAGCGTCATATATGAAGTGACATCAATATTCTTCTCTTGTAAGAAGTTCACAAGTTTGTGGTTTTGAAGATAAGGGCTTAGCTCAATCTGATTAGTTGCAATATGCTCTGCACCAATTGTGTCAATTGCTTGTTGGGTAAGCTCAATATTGAAGTTTGAGATACCAATTTGTTTAGTAAGGCCTTGTTGCTTTGCCTCAAGTAAAAGCTGCATGATTTCAGGAATCGAAACGCCTAAGTCCGGTGCTGGCCAGTGAATCAACGTTAAATTGACATGGTCAGTACGAAGCTTTTGTAAGCTCTCTTTTAAGCTTGGAATAAACTTATCTTGAGCAAAATTATCTACCCAGATTTTTGTGGTTAAAAATAAATCCTGACGTGATATGCCGCTTTCAGCAATGGCTTGACCAATCGCTGCTTCATTGTCATAAATTTGAGCAGTATCAATTGCACGGTAACCTACATCTAAAGCATTTTTAACCGAATCAATCACCGCTTGCTCTTTTAGACGGAAAGTTCCTAGGCCAAAACGTGGGATATTCATGTGTTCACCTGAATTTAAATAATTGTTTAACTTGAGATGCATTTTGCTCGGATTATTGTTGCGAAAAAATAGATGAATAAGCAAAATATCTTTGATCATTAGTCAATAATAGAATAAGCCATGAAATCAACAATTGAAGAACTTGTTGCCTTTATCACAATTATTGATACAGGCTCATTTGTAGCTGCAGCAGAGCATTTAAAACAAACACCTTCGGGGGTCAGTCGCTCTTTAACACGCTTAGAGACTAAGTTAGATGTGACCTTGTTAGAGCGAACGACACGTAAGTTGAAACTGACTCAAGAAGGGCAACAGTTTCTGGTAAAGGCCCGTAAAATCTTAAATGAGCTGAATGCAGCTGAAGAAGAACTACAAAAATCTGATCAGGGTACGGCAGGACTCATTCGTATTGATTCGGCTACTCCGTTTGTTTTACACGTGATTGCCCCATTAATGCATAAGTTTCGAGAGTGTTATCCAAATATTGAAATTGAGTTAAATAGCAATGATCAGGTGATTGACTTGCTGCAACATAAAACTGATGTGGCATTTCGGTTTGGGGAGCTTAATGATTCGAGTCTTCATGCCAAACTAGTTTGTAAAAGTCGCTTATTTATTGTGGCGAGCCCGGAATATTTAGTGATTAAGGGCACTCCAACACAACCAGAAGAACTCGAACAACATGATCTGATTGGTTTTACCAGACCTGCCTATATTAATAGCTGGCCGATTAAAGTCGGTGATGAATATTTTTTTGCACAAGCAAATATTAAAGCTTCTAGCGGTGAGACGGTACGCCAACTCACGATTAGAGGCCATGGTATTGCTCGGCTATCTGAATTTGAAGTTTGGAAAGATATTCAAGAAGGCCGATTGATTGCATTATTCGAAGACCAAATTGAACATCAATATCAAAGCATCCATGCTGTGTATTATCAACAAGAGCATCTACCAAAACGAATCCGTTTATTCATTGAGTTTTTGGTAGAACAGTTAAAAGATGGTTTTAAAAGCGCTCTCTAAAAGTAGCATACCCATCAGTTGGAAAATGAACTTCTAAAATTGGAGTGATTTGTCCCTCTGGGGAATGCTGTGCCAGAAAATAGCTTTTTTGCTGTTGTCGGCAAGTAAAATATAGTTTGGAATAGGCCGAATTCACCATGACAACTTCATTTGAGCTATTACGCTGATATTGATAATGAGAAATCGTACTAGACTCATCATCAGTGCGCTGCTCCATTTTATAGTCTTGTTGATTGGTTATTTTTAAATAACCTTCAATCAGGCTTTGGCAAACGGTATGCCTGTACTGCTCGTTTTGTGGCTCAGTTTGGCAACCTGCTAAAACAACAGTAAATAACAATATAGCTTTTAATTTCATGTTCTTGCTACTCTTGGAGTTGATTTATATAGCGTAAAGGTGTTCTATAAACCAGTACAGATACAGAAATTTTTAAAAAAGCAGCACAGAATGACTTTTCAATATCAGGTTCTTGCGAATCAATTAGCACATCGAATTTATCAAGATGAGCTCAAACCTCATCAAAAGCTGATTTCTTTACGAGATTTCTCTCGTCAGCACAGTATTAGCTTAAGCACGGCAAAAAGTTGCTATGAGTTGCTTGAGGCGAGGGGGCTCATTTATGTAAAGCCAAAGTCGGGTTATTTTGTGGTTGCTCGTACCCAGTCTAGCCCTATTCCTGATAGCCCCGATTTTTTGTCTTTACCTCGGCAAGTTTCAAATCTAGAGTTGCATAACCAAATTCAAGAAGCAGCCTTACAAAGCCATCTTGTACCGTTGGGTTCGATTCAGTTGACGCCGCATTTTATTCCGATAGAGGGTTTACGTCGTTCTATTCAACGAGCTTTAAAAAATTGCCAGCCCCAAGACTTTCTCTATTGTAATAAACAAGGACATGAGCAATTAAGAAAAGCACTTTCTGATCATTGGCGTGAAGATGGAATCTTCATTGCGACGGAAGATATTTTTATTACCAATGGTTGCATCCCTGCTTTGTCTTTAGTGATTCAGCACCTAACAGAAGTAGGCGATAGTATTTTGATTCCGACACCTACTTTTAATGGGCAGCTACAGCTTTTAGCAAGTTTAAAACGGCAGATTATTGAAATTCCAGCGCATCATCGTGGCATTGATCTTGAACGTTTAGAATCATTGATGCAGCAGGGTTTGGCGAAGATTTGCCTGATGACAGCCAACTATCAAAATCCTTTAGGATATTGTTTAAGTAATGCAGAAAAACAAAAGATTGCTGAATTAGCTGCAAAGTATCAGTGCTTTATTATTGAAGACGATATTTTTGGTGAATGTGGCTACAGCAACGAACGCCCGCTACCGATTCGCTATTGGGACCGTGAGGGCTATGTCATTTGGTGTGGGTCGGTTTCTAAGTCGCTATCGAGCGCATATCGGGTAGGGTGGTTCTGCCTAAGTGCAAAGCTACAGCATTTAAGGCTTGAGCTGCTGGCAAGCAATATTGGCGTAAATACACCGCTACAATTAGGCTTAGCTGATTTTATTTATAGTCGTGGTTATCGAGAACATTTAGAGCAGCTACGACCCAATCTAATGCGACAAGTCGAGCAATATCGCAGTTGTATTTTAAGAGCCTTTGACGGCCTTCCGATTGCGTTAAGTCAGCCAGAAGGCGGCTATGCACTCTGGATACAGTTACCTAAGGACGTAGATACTTTAGCGCTGTATTACACTGCGAAAGCTCAAGGAATTACCGTGGTACCGGGCCATGTTTTTGGTGAGGATGAACGATATCGACATTTCATTCGTTTAAATGCGGGGCATGAATTAACAGCAGATGTCCGCCAAGCAATTAGTGACTTAGCGGACTGGTCACGACAACAGATGAAAACCGTAAGTTAGTATTTATTCTGCAAAGTCTGCTTTCAGCACAATGCGATAGCGTGCTTGACCTGAGTGTAAACGTTCAATTGCCTCATTAAGTTCTGACATTGGAAATAGCTCAATTTGAGGCGCAATTTTTTTGCGTGCCGCAAACTTTAAAAGTTGACGCAGGGCAGCTGGTGAACCCGTAGGTGAGCCTGTCACTGACTTAGCACCACTAATAAGTGAACCTACAGAGACAGGAACAGGTTCAAGGGTCAGCCCCAAGAAATGCAACGAACCGTTTGGTGCTAGCGTAGAAATGAAAGCACGCCAATTTAAAGTCACGTTTACTGTGCTGAGCAATAAATCAAATTTCCCTTTTTGTGCTGTTACCGCGTCTGTATCGCGGCTATTCACGACATGATCTGCTCCCATTGCTTTAAGTTCCTCTGTTTTATCAGGGTTGGAACTAAATGCAGTGATCTCACAGCCCCAAGCTTTAAGGAGCTTAATGGCTATATGACCTAAGCCACCAATGCCAATCACACCGACATGATGTGTTGCTTGAATCTTATGTTTAAGGAGTGGGTCAAAAACGGTAATTCCGCCACAAAGTAAAGGACCAGCACTTTCAGCGTCTAAATCATCAGGGAGGGGAATAGCCCACTGCCAGCCTGCACGGACTTTATCCGCAAAACCACCAGCATGTCCCACGATTGTTGCTACATTTCCGCCAGTACAAAGTACTTGCTGACCACCAATACATTCATCACAGGCTTGGCAACTTTCAGCGGTCCAGCCAATGCCGACACGTTGCCCGATTTGTAGACCTTTGGCTTCTGAACCCAAAGCAACAATTCGTCCAATAATTTCATGACCCGCAACCACAGGGTACACAGTTGAACGCCATTCATTGTTCAAAACAGAAATATCAGAATGACATAAACCACAGTATTCAACTTTTACCTCAACTTGATGCGGCTGCAATTCACCTGCGTCAAATTGGTAAGGAACCAGTTTCTCACCTGCCTGCATTGCAGCATAAGCCTGAATCGTATTATTGCTCATCGGAAACTCCTTAAGCGGCTTTGAACCGTTATGGTGGGTTATGAAGCTTTAAATTGACAATCGTTTTCATGATCATCGACCATGCCTACTGCTTGCATAAAAGCATAACAAGTGGTTGGGCCGACAAATTTGAAGCCATTCTTCTTAAGAGTTTTGGAAAGTTTTACGCTGAGTTCAGTTTGTGCAGGAGCCTTACGATAATCTACAACATCATTGTGTTGTGGAGCTGCATCTACAAACTGCCAAAGCCATGTTGGAACGTCACCCACTTGTGCTTTGAGCTCTTGCCAAGCAATTGCATTATCACGAATAGCTTTGAGTTTGCCTAAGTGACGAATTAAACCCGCATCTGATAATTTTAGTTCTAAAAAGTCATCTGTGAATGAAGCGATATCTGCAATTGGGTGATTAAAGAAGTGCTCTCGGTAACTTTCTCTTTTTTTGAGTACGGTAATCCAAGATAAACCAGCTTGCTGGCCTTCAAGGCAAAGCATTTCAAATAGTCGAGCTTCGTCGTGTTCTGGTTTGCCCCATTCTTCATCGTGGTAAGCAATATAGAGAGGATCGTTGGAACACCATCCGCAGCGTTGAGTTTTCATGTGATGATGCTCCTTATATTTATCTTAGAATTTTAAAGTTTAAACAGCACCCATTCATTTGGGCGCGTATCCCAATAATACAGTTCAGCTTGAGTTAAGTCTTCAAACTTTAGCCAAAAGTCTTTACCAACTTTATCTGAAAAACCGGTACTGATTAGCAGGGCATCATCACTGATTTCCATGATCCAGCCTTGATAGCTATTGCCATTTAAAATGATCTTTTGCTGATTGCCTGACTCGGCAAACTCTACTAAGCGATTGATCAGCGCTTCCGACATAAAGTGTTCCTAGCGTAAATAAGAATAAGGGTTAACAGCACCACGTCCTTTACCATCTAGATAAAGTCCGTAATGAAGATGAGGTGAAGTATAACGTGCATTGCCCGTATTACCGACATAACCGATTAGATCACCTTTTTTGATGTAGTCACCTACATTTAAGCCACGTTTGTGACCATCAAGATGAGCATAATAATGCCATGTTCCCGCTGGGCCTAAAATCCAGATGACTTTGCCACCTAAGTTGTTATTACGAAGATCGGCAACGAGTCCTTCGGTTGCACTGTACACTTTGGTTCCACGTGGAGCCAAAATATCAATTCCTTCGTGATTACGACCCTGACTGCGAGCAGCTCCCCATGTGTCTTTTAATTCATCTCGATCGACACCTTTCACTGGAACTGGAAGTCGATTCGGAAGCTGCATACTTTTGAGCTTGCTGACTTGAGCGGGTGGAAGAGGGGCAGGTTTTTTGGGTGCACTGGCACAGGCAGCCAATAGAATAATGAGAAAACCAAGTGAGAAATGAGAAACAAAACGTCGCACAAAATACTCCCTGTCACAGCCATATCAAAATTATTTTACCCACTATGTCACGAACGACTCGTCGAGATCAATTTTTTCATAGCTGTTGGAACACCTTTAGAAATAGCTTGTTCTGGGCTTAGCCATTGGCCTTCAAGTTCAATTGCTAGATGTTCTTTTTGGTCAGGTTCCACGTGGAACACATGAGCATTAAGTAACCATGTGAAGTGAGTGAAGCTATGACTAATTTGAAAGGTCTGTGGTTGAGGTTGCAGTTTAAATTGCTGACTTAAGCTTAGTCGCTCATGTTCATTTTCTAAAATAGGTAAACAGATTAAACCGCCCCATAGACCATGAGCTTGGCGTTGTTGCCAAAACCATTCGTCTTCGCACTGAATAATAAGAACATCTGCTGTTCTAACAGGTGGTGTTTTTTTCGGTTTTTTAAAAGGTAATTCTTGTTCTAAACCTTGCTGGTAAGCTTGGCAATGTTTTTGCATTGGACAATATAAACACAGCGGTTTTTTTGGCGTACAGATGGTCGCACCGAGATCCATAATTGCTTGAGTGTAATCATGGTTACGCTGGGTTGGGCAAAGCGCTTCAGCGAGTTTCCACATTTCACGTTCGTGTAGAGGTTTGCTTAAATCATCTTCAATAGCAAAGAAACGGGCTAAAACGCGTTTCACGTTGCCATCCATAATGACGCCGTACTGACGTAAACCCAAAGACATGAGCGCACCTGCGGTAGAGGGACCAATGCCGGGTAGTGCAATCCATTCTTCTAGTGTTTCAGGAAACTTGCCCTGTTGAGTAACAAGACCAGCAGCTTTATGCAAATTGCGTGCACGAGCGTAATAGCCAAGACCAGCCCAATAAGGCGCTACTTCATCCCAAGTTGCATGACCTAACGTCTCTACAGTGGGGAAGCGCTCCATAAAGCGTTCAAAATATTGCAGAACCGTTTTCACCTGAGTCTGTTGTAGCATAATCTCAGAAACCCAAACCTTATACGGATCATCTGCGACTTGCCAAGGCAAATCATGACGACCATGTTGATCGAACCAGTTTAAAAGGGCATCAGAAAAAGAAAATTCAGGCATGAACAGCTATAGACGAGAAGTAAGGGTTAAATTATAGCTGAAATTTAGATGAAATTTTGTTTAAAGCAAGCGAACAGCGAGAGTATGTTAAAACAGAGATTACCTGATAATGAGCAATCTCTGTTTCATGTATAAAAAGGATTAATCCTTTTGTACACCCCAACGTTGGTCAAGTTTCAACGGTTGGTTTTTGTAGTATGGAATGACATGAATGTGGAAATGATCAGAATTTTGTCCGAACACTTCACCATCATTGAAACCAATATGGAAACCGTCTGGTTGATGGCGAAGTTGTGTTTCGTGGCGCGCAATTTCAAGAAGTGTAAGCAAGCCTTGATGTTCTTTAGACGTGATATCAAAAAAAGAACGAACATGTCGTAGTGGTGTTACCACACAGTGGCCTTTAGATAGCGGATTAGAATCAGGCAAAATTACAGCAAATTCATTCTTATCAATGATGTCATATTCATCAAATTCGCAATACGGACATTTCTTGTCAGTCATTGTTGTATCCTCTCATGTTATTCCATTAAACCCCGAGTGCGGGAAATAAGACTAGGCTTTGCTCTAGCTCAACGGGAGTATAGTTATTGAAGTATGGTTTAAAAAATACAGTAAAAATATTGCAAAGTCATAAACATTTAAGGGAGCAAATGCGAAAAAACATTTGCTCCAAATTGGCTTCTTTTATTTTAAAGTACGATCTAACAAAGCGTACATTTTAGCAAGGCCTTGTTTTTCAGCTTCGCTATTGTAGCCAAGGTCTACACCGTTTGCTTTCGCTTTTTCATCTGCAAGCGGGTTACTAAAGCCATGTTTAGCACCTTCTAAAACCACTACTTCGTGTTTAACCTCAGCAGCTTGCATCTCTTTTTCAAAATTAGCAACATCTTCTAAGGTGACCATGCTGTCTAGTTCACCATGTAGTACTAAAACTTTACCTTGAATGCTGCCTTTTTGAGCAGGTGCTTTCGGAGCTAATGTAGCATGGAACGTTATAATTGATTTAAGTGGCGCACCTGAACGAGCAAGGTCTAATACGACTTTACCACCATAACAAAAGCCAATTGCAGCAAGTTTTTCACTATTTACTTCTGGTTGGGCCGCTAAAGTTTGAAGCGCTGCATTGGCACGATCAGTAACTGTGTCTAAATTTTCAAATGTTTGCATCATCCATTCATAGGCTTGAGCGGCAGTCGAGGTCACTTTTTTATCGCCATACATATCAATTGCAAGCGCAGCATAGCCATGTTCAGCAAGCTCACGTGCACGTTGTTCAGTATATTCGTTACGACCCCACCACTCAGGACCAACAATCACACCCGCAACAGGTGTTTCACTATCTGGAGCCGCAAAGTAACCAATTAAATGGCTGCCATCTGGTGCAGTATATTGAATTTCACGGGTTTTAATTGCTGTACTCATGACCTTAATCCTGAAATTTAAAGAGATTTAAACACGCTTGATTAAAGCATAAAAAGATAAAAGTAATATCAATAACTGTGTAAGAATCTACATCAAAAGAAAAGATAGAAAACTTCACGCAATAAAAAAGAAGGAAACGAGTTCCTTCTTTTTAGGTGATCATGATTAGGTTACGTTCTGCCTCGCGAAATGAATCCAATTACGGCGAGAATTACAGCCACAACTAATAAAATCACGGCAAAGTCTTTAGATAACCCTGCAACACCACCAAACCCTAATAGACTGGCAATGAGTGCAATCACTGCAAAAATGATAGCCCAACGGAACATATGCTGTTCTCCTTATTTTTTCATTGTCGTTTTACTATATAGCGTGTTTTTTGCACCGAATGTGTCGTTTATGTGGTTGAAATGTATATTAAACAATCATTTTGTGATGTTAGGAATACAGCTTCTTTTTTTGTAAGGATCACTTCAATGCTATACTTAAACACTGTTTTATCTCATCAGCTGCTAAAAAAATATGTCTACCGAGACCTCACTTCGTCCACTCTTCTGGAAAAACTATCCACTAGAGCAACTTACTCAAATTGAGTGGGAAGCTTTATGCGATGGGTGTGGTTTATGCTGTCTGGTTAAGCTTGAAGATGAAGATACTCATGAGGTGGCTTATACCAAAGTGGCGTGCAAGTTACTTGATTGTGGGACAGGGCGTTGTTCGGACTATTCAAATCGTCAGCAGCAAGTACCTGACTGCCTGCAATTAACGGTTGAATCTTTAAAAACAATTCACTGGTTACCATCGAGCTGTGCTTATAAACGTTTGAATGAAGGAAAAAATCTACCTTCTTGGCACTATTTGAATACAGGTTCTAGACAAAGCGTAGTTAACGCAAAAAAGTCAGTTGCGGGACGTTGTATTTCTGAAGTCGATGTTCATGAAGATGATCTTGAAGATTACGTTGTAAGATGGGTGCGTTAATATGCTCGTGATGGGCATTTTTAATTACAACGTATTATAAAGTAACATTTTATCGTAAATTTTTTGCTCATCTCCGTTATATAACAATAAAAACAAAAGGAGATAAAAATGATGAGACGACTAACAGCCCCTTTATTATGTAGTAGCTTTCTTTTGTTAATGGCGTGTGGGTCTAATAATACCAATTCAAAAAACCTTGAACAAAATACGGCTGCAAAAACAGAGCAGACCGCCTTAACCAAACAATCTTATCAAACTGAAATATTTGCCCAATTCAATGAACCTTGGGCTTTGACCAGCTTGCCTGATCAGCGTTTATTGGTGACTGAACGGCAAGGTAAATTAAAAATTTTTAATCCTAAAAATAAACAGATCTTGGATGTTCAAGGCGTTCCAGCAGTGAACTATGGCGGACAGGGCGGTTTAGGAGATGTTATTTTGCATCCTGACTTTGCTCATAATCATTGGGTTTATCTCAGCTACGCTACAAAAGGACAAGGCGGATCTGGCGCTGTTATTTCACGCGCAAAGTTGGATTTATCTAGCCCCAATCAGCCAAAACTTACAGATGTGAAGCAGATTTGGCAGCAAGTACCCAAAGTTTCAGGACAAGGTCATTATGGACATCGTATGCTTTTTGGTGCTGATGGTAAGCTGTGGGTCAGTTCTGGTGAACGGCAAAAGTTTGACCCTGCTCAAAATATGAAAAGTAATTTGGGTAAAATCTTGCGTTTAAATGAGGATGGTTCAGCGGTTGTAGATAACCCTTTTTATAAGCAAGGTGGGGTCACTGCTGAAATATGGTCATTGGGACACCGTAATCCGTTAGGTATGGCTTTTGACCGCCAAGGACAACTCTGGGTAGTTGAAATGGGGCCTAAAGGTGGTGATGAGCTTAATATCATCGTAAAAGGTGAAAATTATGGTTATCCAATCGTTTCAAATGGAGATCATTATTCGGGCCAACCTATTCCAGATCATCACACTCACCCAGAATTTAAAGCACCTGAAATTGACTGGACTCCCGTAATCTCTCCGTCGAGCCTAATCATTTATCGCGGACAACAATTTCCTGCATGGAAAAATAGGGCGTTAATTGGCGGGTTATCTTCTGAAGCAATTATTGTGGTGGATTTAGAGCAGAAACCCGTGAAAGAAGTGCAAAGACTAGATATGAAAAAACGCATTCGCGGGTTACATGAAGCACAAGATGGCTCGATTTGGGTCATTGAAGACGGCTCAAATGCGCGATTACTTAAGCTGAGTAAGAAACCATCTTAATGAGAACCAGCCTGTAAATAACGGATGTGTCTCATAGATTCAAATTGTAGATTTCTGTGAGACACAATAGACTATAGTGAAAAGACGATAAAGCCATTTGAGATGTCAGACACCCATATTCCACTTCCTGAACGCCTGCGCCCGAGAGACTTGTCTGAAATTATTGGGCAAGATCATTTATTAGGTGAGCATGCGCCCTTACGTCAAATGATCGATCAGGGGCATTTGCCTTCTATTATTTTTTGGGGACCACCAGGCGTTGGTAAAACAACAATCGCTTTGCTTTTGGCTCAAGCGATAGATCGCCCATTTGTGAGCTTATCTGCGCTGAATACGGGCGTAAAAGAATTACGTGAAATAATTGCAGAAAGTGGTGATTTACTGACACCTGTGGTTTTTATTGATGAAATTCACCGATTTAATAAATCACAGCAAGATGCTTTATTGGGTGCAGTTGAAAAAGGCAAAATTACCTTAATTGGCGCGACGACTGAAAACCCATCTTTTGAGGTGAACAGTGCGCTTTTATCTCGTTGTCAGGTCTACACTCTAAATAGTTTAGATAGTGAAGCAATTCAGACACTCCTCAATAATGCTCTTCAAGCCGATAAATTCTTAAAAGAGCGTTACATTCATGTTGAAGAATATGATGCTCTCATTCAGTTTGCAGCAGGCGACGCTCGTAAAGCGCTTAATTTACTGGATCTGATCGCAAGTACCTTTGAACCAGAAATTGAAAATACGATTACCAATGCAGTTGTGGTGAAAGTTGCGCAGCAAAATATTGCGCGTTATGACAAATCTGGTGAACAGCATTACGACCTAGTTTCAGCCTTTATTAAATCAATTCGGGGTAGTGATCCAGATGCAACCCTGTATTGGATGGCACGTATGCTCAAAGGCGGAGAAGATCCGGTTTTTATTGCAAGACGTATGCTGATTGCAGCCTCAGAAGATATCGGAAACTCTAACCCTAATGCACTATTACTTGCAGGTGAGTGTTTCCGCTCTGTACAAGCGGTAGGGATGCCTGAGGCTCGAATTATTCTGGGCCAAACTGCGGTTTATTTAGCAACGAGTGCAAAAAGTAATAGTACTTATTTAGCGATTAATAAGGCTCTGGAACTTGCTGAAAAAACGGCAAATTTACCTGTGCCTTTGCATTTGAGAAATGCGCCGACCAAGCTTATGAAACAACAAGGCTATGGAATTAACTATCTCTATCCGCACGATTATCCTGAGCACTTTGTACTGCAAGACTATTTGCCGCCAGAGTTAAAGGGAACCAAAATCTATGAGTCTGCAAGAAACAAGCGTGAGGTTGAAGGTGAGCGTTTACAGCAACGCAGATGGCAACAGGAACAATAGTTCTCGCTATTCCAGTTCCTCAGTTACCTGACCATAAATCAGTAGTGTAAACACGCCTGTACCACCAATAATATTGCCAATGGTGGTCGGGATCAGGAAAGTAAACAGATAGTCATTAATAGAAGCCTCTCCTTGCCAGACGAGATAGGACATTTCTGTAGAACCCACCACTACATGGGTAAAGTCACCCAGTCCTATCAGATACGTCATGAAAAAGATGAGTAGGAATTTATTAGTAACTGAAGGCAACATCCAGACCAAAGCTGCAATTAACAGCCCTGACATAATACCTTTGAGCATATTTTGAGTTGCAGAAAAGGAACCGACATGGTGGGCGAGTTCATCCAGTGCCTTGTCAATATCTGGAGTAAACAGGTGAGTAGTTAAGAAAAATAAACTCGCCAACGCTGTCCCAATGATATTACATAGAATCACAATCCCCCATAATCGGCCGACTGCTCGTAATTTATCGAAGGTAAAGGGTTTGAATAAAGGTACAACTGTGGTGATGGTATTCTCGGTAAAGAGTTGCATGTGACCCAAAATAGCGATCAGGAACCCAATGGTATAACCGATATTGGTGATTAAATCGGTCCAGATCGCATCAGTTGGGAGATAAGAGGCAATAATCGCTTTAAATACAAATGAAAAACTGATGACTAAACCCGCTGCAATCCCTGAAAAGATCAGGGCAGCTGTTGGACGATCCAGTTCTTCGGCACCATCACGGCGGATAATTTCATAGACCAAACGGGGTGACAGCTTCTCATGTTCTTCAACTGCTATTTTTTCACGCCAGCTTAAGGTTTTCTCGACCTTTTTTTCCTCTATTTCATGATCCATCAGGTTTACTCCTCACTGAATAAATAATTTATATTTCTTATTTTTATTCATTGATAAGGCAGTACTCAGGATAAATCCAGTCGATTCCTAACAGCTTTATGTGTCTTTTTATAAATTGAATGTGAAGTGGTAGCAGATTATCAGCAATAAGATTAAAGAAATGTATAAGCCCTTAACGTACGGATCAGTGCCATATAGTCACCTTGGGAGGCTTTAGAAATAACAGTTTCGACTTCTGCATGACTCCAGCCTTGTTTTAAGGCGGAATTGCTAAAGTTAGTTAATAAGACCAAAGGATTTTCACCAAAATGGACTGGATGATTCATTAATCTCTTTTCAAGCTTAGACATTTCCATAGCTTTACCCTAGTTTTGAAATTTAATTATTGTGAAGTGCTTAATGTTTTTTTAGATTTTAGTGTTTTAAATTGAGTTTATGCAAGTGTTAATTCATTTGAATAGACAAATCTGTCTATATTATTTGTTTTCTAAAGTACCTCATATAAAAAAACCGGGCTAAAGCCCGGTTTTTCATGAAGTTTGAACGATTAGATAGCAGATAAATCTACGCCTAAACGAGCAGCAACTTCTTCATAAGCTTCAACAACACCGCCTAAACCTTGACGGAAACGGTCTTTGTCGAGTTTCTTCTTAGAGTCTTTATCCCATAGACGGCAGCCGTCTGGAGAGAATTCGTCACCAAGCACAATACGGTCATGGAAAACACCGAATTCAAGCTTGAAGTCCACCAAGATCATGTTGCCTTCAGCAAATAATGCTTTTAATACATCGTTTACTTGGTAAGTTAACACTTTCATTTGCTCTAATTGTTCAGCAGTCGCCCAATCTAAAGCAATCGCTTGAGATTCGTTAACCATTGGGTCGCCTAGACCGTCATCTTTATAGAACAATTCAAATGTAGGAGGAGTTAACTCTTTGCCTTCTTCTACACCTAAACGACGGCATAGAGAACCAGCTGCGTAGTTACGAATTACACATTCAACTGGAATCATTTGAAGTTTTTTAACAAGCACTTCAGTTGGAGAAAGCAATTTTTCAAAATGCGTTTCAATACCCGCAGCAGCAAGTTTTTCCATAATGAAGGCGTTAAAAAGGTTGTTCACCTTGCCTTTACGATCTAGTTGTTCGATTTTTTCGCCGTTGAACGCAGAGGCATCATCACGAAAGACTAAAATCAGATGGTCGGCATTGTCTGTTTCATATACAGATTTTGCTTTACCAGTATAGAGCAAGGTTTGTTTTAACATGAGGGAACCTTTTAAAAAAAATGCCTAGTAAACGACTAGGCTGGCCAATTTTGGTAAATCTGGTTTAACACTTCAGCAGCCACATCTGGGCTTGCAAAAGTGTTATCTACATTAAATAGAGCAAGAGTATGACTTGAACCCACACCCGTGAGTTTAAGCACATAAGTATTGTCATTTACTTTAATCGTCGCTTGATTACTACCTTGAGCGATGATGTTGTAATTTAAAGTACTTAATGTCGCTTTGGTGTATTGCCAGATCTCGGTCGTATTCCCATCAACTTTTAATAATGGGTTTTTATTACCGTCGGTCACAAGCTGAGGACGTCCAAGCGCAGTTGTCGTTTGAGCAGATGCATCTGCTGCTGCATTGTTACCCTGAGTTTGTTCAGGGCGTGGCAATGCAAAACGGTTACCACGCTGGTTTTCAAACTTCGGCGCGTGCTCGATAGCAAGCTGGTCAACAGTTGGTGCAGGGTACAAAGGCGTCACTGGTCGTACAGTTGCGTCGGCAGGATACTCAAGCGGGGCAAGTTGCTTGGCATTTTTATAATCTAAAGAGTGATTATTAATTGCGAAGCGACCACAACCAGCTAAACTCAAGGCTGAAACTGCAAGGACTAAACCAAGACGTAATTGCATCATAAATTGCTCTTATTAAATAATTCCCGCATCTTTTAGGGCATTGCGGAGAGGTTCGCGATATTGCTCAGCGAGAGGAGTGAGTGGTAAACGAATACCAGTATCAATCAGTCCCATCTCATGTAGTGCCCATTTCACAGGAATTGGGTTTGATTCGCAAAATAGAATATTGTGTAAATTTGCAATCTTATTGTTAATCGTCTTCGCTTCTTGTTCATCTTTGGCAATTGCAAGAGCACATACTTCGCTCATTGCTTTAGGCGCAACGTTTGCTGTCACAGAGATATTACCGTCTGCACCAAGAAGCATAAGTTCCCATGCAGTATCATCATCACCTGAATATACAGCCATTTTGCCGTTTAAAGCCTCGATTAAAGCTTTACCACGAGGTACATCACCTGTCGCATCTTTAATACCGACAATATTAGGGATCTCTGCTAAACGTACAGCTGTATCATTTGCAAGATCTACACCCGTACGGCCAGGTACGTTATAAAGAATAAGTGGTAATTCTACGGCTTCAGCAATCGCTTTATAGTGTTGGTAGAGGCCTTCTTGAGTTGGCTTATTATAATATGGTGTAACAAGTAGGGCTGCATCTGCGCCAAGATCTTTAGCCGCTTTAGTTAGTTCGATTGCTTCACGGGTTGAGTTTGCACCAGTACCGGCAATAATTGGAATACGTTTATTGGCTACACGAATAATTTCTTTAATAACCTGTGTGTGCTCTTCCATGCTCAATGTTGAGGCTTCGCCGGTTGTACCGACGGCTACAATACTGTTTGTACCTTGTTCTATGTGCCACTCAACCAGCTTCTCAAGACCCTTCCAATCTACACCACCGTCTTTCAACATAGGTGTGACGATTGCGACGATTGAGCCTTGAATGGTCTGTGCTTGCTGAGTCATTTTTAAAAATATCCTATTTATCCATCCGAATCTGAGGTAAGAAAAACAAAATGTGGGATGGTTGCAGTATTTTGATTGTCCAGTTCTAACAATAACAGATTGTTGAATGACAATTATGCAAATTATGACTGATCAGACGCATAAGAACAATACGCCTAACGGATAATCGCGAGGTAAACTTGAGGAAAAGATAGGATGTTTTCATTATTGTCAGCTGAGAGAGGCCAGTAAATATAACAATAGAGCCTGATTCGACTGGACCTTACTTAATATGTACTTTTTTTATGGCAAGATAGAATGCAATTTCCCGATTGGGATTGAAGATGACATGAAAATGAATAAACAACCAAAAAATGCGGTTTTAATCGTAGTTGATGTACAAAATGGTTTTACACCGGGTGGAAATTTAGCAGTTGCCGATGCTGACACAATTATTCCAACGATTAACCAACTTGCTGATTGTTTTGAAAATGTTGTTCTAACGCAAGATTGGCACCCCGATAATCATATCTCTTTTGCACAAAACCATTCGGGCAAACAGCCATTTGAAACCATTGAACTCGACTATGGACCACAAGTGCTTTGGCCTAAGCATTGTGTACAAGGCACCAAAGATGCCGAGTTCCATCCGAATTTAAATATTCCGAAAGCTCAACTGATTATTCGAAAGGGCTTTCATGCTCATATTGATAGTTATTCGGCTTTTATGGAAGCAGACCATGCCACAATGACGGGTTTAACGGGTTATTTAAAAGAGCGCGGCATTGATACGGTTTATGTAGTCGGAATCGCCACGGACTTTTGCGTGGCATGGACTGCCTTGGATGCAGTTAAACAAGGTTTTAAAACTTTAGTGGTTGAAGATGCTTGTAAAGGGATTGATCTGAATGGCTCGTTAGAGCACGCGTGGCAAACCATGCAGCAACAAGGTGTTGTTCGCATTCAATCGACTGATCTGTTGAGTGGGCACTAAGTCTATCTGGTCTAGTATTTTAATTTTTAGGGATAGAAAGTATGTCTGCATTACTGTGCTTTACCCAATTTATTCAAAAAACGTTTGCCCTATGGGTGATAGTTTTTGCAGCACTAGCGCTATGGCAGCCTGAGTTTTTTGTCTGGCTCAAAGCGTACATTCCATGGATTTTGGGCATTATTATGCTCGGCATGGGAATGACCATGACTGTAGACGACTTTAAAGGGGTATTACAAAGCCCTAAAGCTGTGTTGATTGGAGTGGTTGCCCAGTTTGTGGTGATGCCCGGTTTAGCATATGTTCTATGTAAATTATTTAACTTACCGCCTGAAATCGCCGTTGGGGTTATTTTAGTCGGGTGCTGTCCCGGTGGAACTGCTTCAAATGTGATTACCTACATGGCCAAAGGCAATGTGGCTTTATCGGTGGCCTGTACTTCAGTTTCAACACTTTTAGCGCCTATTTTAACTCCAGCGATTTTTTATTTACTTGCTAGTCAATGGTTAAAGATTGATGCAGCTTCGATGTTTATTTCGATTTTGCAGGTGGTTCTGCTTCCTATTGTCGTTGGTCTAATTTTAAGAACGTGGCTCAAGCGTCAAGTTGAATCCTATATTCAGGTCATGCCGTTAGTTTCCGTTATTGCAATTGTCGCGATTGTGGCCGCGATTATTGGTGGCAGTAAAGCAGCCATTCTTCAATCGGGTTTGCTCATTTTAGCTGTGGTGATCTTACATAATGGATTTGGATATTTATTAGGTTTTGCAGCAGCGCGATTCTTTAAATTGCCTTATGCAGACAGTAAAGCCATTGCCGTTGAGGTCGGTATGCAAAACTCAGGCTTAGGTGTTGCGCTTGCAGCAGTACATTTTGCGGCTTCCCCGATTACCGCAGTACCAAGCGCGATTTTCAGTCTTTGGCACAATATTTCTGGGCCTGCACTGGCGACTTATTGGGCAAGTCGTACAGAGGTAGGCAAATCCATTCAAGTAAAAGCTGACTAATTCACTAAAGAGGATGGGTTACTAACCAATCTTCAATCTCATTTTCAGAAATTACCTTAAAACCATGGCGCTGTAACAGTGCTGTGGTAATTCCAGTTCCCACAATTTTTTCACCTTGAAAAGTCCCGTTATAAATTTTTTGGCTACCACAAGAAGGGCTATTTTCCTTTAAGACCACACAGCTCGCTTTTATTTGCTGTGCAATTTCTAAAGTGCGGTAAGCGCCTTTTAAATATAAGTCTGTTACATCTAAACCAGATGAATCGGTAATTATGGCTTTGCCATCAAGCACATCTTGCCCTGTTCCTCCCACAATTTCTGCGGGTAAGCGCGGAGTGCTAAAACCACCTAATAATTCTGGGCAAAGTGCATGAGCTTTTTTATTAATTACCAGTTGTTTAAGTAAAATATTTAGGCAAGATTTACCATCGTAACGGACGGGTTCACCAATTAAACATGCACTGACTAAAAGCATAGTTTTCCAAAATCAAAACAATTGAGGCTTATTGAATATAAAGAATCATAAACAGAATATGAAAGATGACAATTCATTTTAAAAATAGACAAATTAAAAGATTACTAAAATTATGCAATTCATAATTAAGTTATGTATTGCATAATTTAATTGTTTTTAGTAGCATCTAATTCAAGGTAAATGGCCATTGGAGATCCAACAAGGATGTTGGTCTCCATAAATCTATAAATGATTTTTAGGAAAAGACGATTTTTAAGGGTTTATTGAAAAATCTCAATCGTACTTTTAGATAAGAAAGGACAGTGTGTATGGAAAACAAACACCACATGGAACGGAAATTAATCATCAAAGGCTTCACGCTCATCATATCTTCGTTTTAATGATTCGTTTTTTTCTCATAGGATGCGTTGGGTTAAGGCATTTTGACGGTTCAAATACTCACCCAATGATTACGTATTCTATAGAGAAAGGAGCTGAGTTCATCAGCAATAGAGATAAACGGAACAGGTAATCACCAGAGGGAAACTAGATGGATATTTTAGAGAACCCATTAGAATTATGCGGTTTTGCATTTATTGAGTTTGTTTCAAAGGAAAATGAATTAGATCCAGTTTTTGAAACAATTGGCTTTTCAAAAGTAGCCAAGCATAAATCGAAAGAAGCGTACTTATGGCGTCAAGGAAATATCAATATTATCCTGAATTATCAGCCAGAATCTTATGCTTCATTCTTCTTTAAAGAACATGGTCCATCTGCATGTGCGATGGGTTTTAAAACACGTGATGCAGCAAAAGCTTTCCAAAAAGCAGTAGAGCTTGGCGCTGAACCAATGTATTCAAAAGTTGGGCCAATGGAGCTTAACATTCCGGCAATTAAAGGTATTGGTGGCATGCCAATCTTCTTAGTTGACCGCGATATTTATGAAAATGACTTTACTTTCTTTGATGATGCTCAAAGACACCCAGTAGGTGCAGGTTTAAACGAGATTGACCATTTAACTCATAATGTCTACAAAGGCCGTATGGAGTATTGGGCAAACTTCTATGAGAAAATCTTTAACTTCCAAGAAATTCGCTACTTTGATATTAAAGGCGAATATACAGGCTTAACGTCTAAAGCATTAACAGCACCAGACGGCATGATCCGTATCCCGTTAAACGAAGATTCAGACAAAGGAAACGGCCAAATTGCAGAGTTCTTGTCTGATTTTAATGGGGAAGGTATTCAACATATCGCGTTTATTTGTGATGACTTAATTTCGACTTGGGATAAGTTAAAAGGCCTTGGTCTGAAATTTATGACACCGCCGCCAAACACCTATTATGAAATGCTGCCAGAACGTTTACCTGAGCATGGTGAACCGACTGACGAGTTAAAACAGCGTGGTATTTTGTTAGACGGCAATACTAAAGATGGTCAGAAGAAATTGTTATTGCAAATTTTCTCTGAAAATATGATTGGTCCAGTCTTCTTTGAATTCATTCAACGTAAAGATGATGATGGTTTTGGTGAAGGTAACTTCAAGGCGTTATTTGAGTCGATTGAACGTGACCAGATTCGCCGTGGTGTTTTAGAAACTAAATAAGCTAAACTTTATTCCTGATCTAAAAAAACCAAGAGTTTGATCTCTTGGTTTTTTTTATGGCTATTGATTAGCGGCTTTTAATATATTGATTAATAAGCTTCACTTCATTTTTTAAGATTTCAATCGTTTTACTGTGAGGGTCGACTGGTAAAAACATTTCGCTATCCAGTGCGACAATACAAAATTCAATGCTTCGATTTGAGTTAAACACAGGTAAGCCCACGGCATTAATTCCTGTCAGTAAATCACCTTTTGCTGCCGACATTTCTTGCTGGCGAATGGTTTCTTTAAGCTCTGTAAACGCTTCCCAGTTTTGCGGTGCAATGTTTAGACCAAGCTCTTGATGTTTTTGCCATTCTGTTTCCATTAAGGGGCGAACAAAATGCTCTGGAAGATAAGAAGCAAATAAACGTCCCGCAGCAGAATTGACTAAAGGCATAATTGAGCCGACTTTAGTGACAATCGAAATAGGGTGGTTTGATTCAATTGATTGAACAACCACAGGGCCCTTAGGCGACCATTTACTAATTTGTATGCCGCAACCAATTTTGTTTTGTAGATCGTAAATTAAATGCTGTACCAGCTGTAGTGTATCGCTATGCTGAACACAGTTGAGACCTAAGCGCCATGCCTGATCACCCAAAGCATATTGCCCATCATCAAGTTGTTTTGCATATTCCATGCGAATAAGGCTAACCAGATAGCGATGTACCTTGGCAGGATGCATTTCTAGCTTACTAGACAAATCTTTGAGAATAATAGGTTGATTGTGCTCTAAAAGGGCGTTTAGTACAGATAAACCGACTTCAAGTGATTGAACCCCCCCAGATACTTTTTCTTCAATCATTTAAATACCCTTAATAAAGTTACTTCAGCTGTTAAACAGCGCTGTTCAAAACATAAATTGAAATTGCTGCGATTTACATCATGCCTGAGCCTAGTGAGAAATAGAAATCACCTTTTTCTATTAGCGAAATTGGCATGTTTAATAATCAACAATTTTCTAAAGTCACGGCACTCTCATTTATAGCGCGATTTTCTAAAAATTTAGCAGTTTTAAATAATATAAATCGGCATTGATATAGAACCGTTCATTCAAACAATTCTAATCAATGCCGACTTTTTAGATCGCTCTTTTAAAATTAGCTTCCTAACTCTGCTTCATGTAAGAAATGAGTGTGGTGCGGAGCGCGTTTAGTTTTGCTCCATTCCTCTAGCATTTCAGCTTTCATTTCTTCAGTAATTTTTGCAATTTTTTCTTCAGCATGTACATCGTTATAAGTCAGTTCTAAACGATGGCCATTTGGATCGAAGAAATAAATTGAGTGGAAAATGCCATGATTGGTTACGCCCAAAACTTTCACGCCATTTTCTTCTAAATGTTGCTTAGCAGCCATTAGGGCATTTAAGTCTTCAACTTCAAAAGCAATATGTTGTACCCATTGCGGGGTATTTTCGTCTCGGCCCATGTCTGGTTGAGTTGGCAATTCAAAAAATGCTAAAACGTTGCCTTGGCCGGCATCTAAGAATAAGTGCATATATGGATCAAATGCCTTGGTAGAAGGCACATGGTCCTCAGCAAAAGCTAAAATAAAGTCCATGTTGAGCATTTTTTTATACCACTCAACGGTCTCTTTCGCATCCTTACAACGATATGCAACGTGATGTATTTTTTTAATGGCAAATGTCATATTAAAACTCCTTTTTACTATTCCCAATCTGGTTGTTGTTCTGGCGCCGCGTTATAGAAGGCTGGGATAGACAAACAATGGTGATAAATCGATTCAATTTTTGGAAACGCAGATAAATCAATCTTGAAGCGTTTCGCGTTGTAAACCTGTGGAATCAGACAGCAATCGGCAATTGTGGCTTCGTGTCCAAAGCAAAATTGTCCGTTTGAATCTTGAAGTAGCTGTTCGAGATTTTGAAAGCCTTCAATAATCCAGTGCTGATACCAATAATTTTTCTGCTCATCTGAAACATTTAAGTCATTTTTTAAATATTTCAGTACGCGTAAGTTGTTTAAGGGGTGAATATCGCAAGCGATTGCTTGGGAAAAAGCACGGATTTTGGCTCTCTCTTGCACATCACTTGGAAGTAATTTGGTTTCTGGATATTGCTCATCCAGATATTCCAAAATACTTAACGATTGAGACAAGGTTAAATCGCCGTCAATTAAAGTCGGGACTAGAGCACTGCGGTTTAACTTTAAATAGTCTTCGCTTTGCTGTTCGTTTTTTACCAGATGAACTGGAACAGTCTCATAAGCTAAACCTTTAATGTTTAGACCAATCCGTACTCTGTAGGCTGCAGAGCTACGAAAGTAACTATACAGCTTCATAGTCTGGCTCCGAAGTTTCTGCAAAGTCGAACGTTAATGCAGGAAGAACCGTATTTCGAACTTCACCGAAGCCAATTCGAATACCATTTTTCTCACAGTGGCCTTTCATAATGAGTGTATCGCCGTCTTGCAAGAAACCACGAGTTTCGCCGTTAGCCAGTGTCAGAGGTTTAGTGGTGTTCCATGTAAGCTCAAGCAAACTGCCATACGAATCTGGTGTAGAACCTGAAATCGTGCCTGAACCCATTAAGTCACCAACCTGAACGTTACAGCCGCCAATGGTGTGGTGAGTGAGCTGCTGAGACATAGACCAATACATATATTTAAAATTGGTTTTACAGATCACATCAGCTTGCGCCGATTTCGGGCTTTGAATTTCAACACTCAAGTTAATGTCATAACTGTTGGCGATATTTTCTTGTAAATAAGCTAAAGGTTTAGGCTCTTGTTTTGGACCTTCAACTTTAAATGGCTCAAGTGCTTCAAGTGTTACCACCCAAGGTGAGATGGCACTGGCAAATGATTTTGAATTGAATGGACCTAGAGGCACATATTCCCATTGCTGGATATCGCGTGCTGACCAGTCATTGAGTAATACCATTCCAAAAATATGGTCCCACGCATTTTCAATCGAGATCGGTTGACCAAGTGCCGTTGGTTTACCAATAACAAATGCTGTTTCAAGTTCAAAATCGAGTTTACGCGATGCAGAAAAAACTGGGCGCTCTTCATTTGGAAGTTTAATTTGTCCAGATGGACGCACGACTTGAGTGCCACTGACTACAACAGAGCTAGCACGGCCGTTATAACCAACAGGCAATTCAGTCCAGTTTGGCAGTAAAGCATTTTTTGGGTCACGGAACATACAGCCCACATTGGTTGCATGCTCTTTAGAAGAATAGAAATCGGTATAACCAGGCACCTGAAGAGGTAAATGCAAAGTAACGCTGTCTTGTTTAACTAAAACTTCTTGGCGTAATGCTTCATTTTCTTGAAGCGTTAAATTTTCAACCGAAAGAAGAGACTGTAATGTTTTACGAACTTTAGACCAGTTGGCTTTGCCAGACTCAATAAATTTATTCAGTGTCGGCTGGTTAAAGTATGTGTCTTGTTGTGAGAGTTTTAAAAGACCGTGCTTTTCAAGAGCAGCGAGATCAAGTACCCAATCACCAATAGCTACACCAACCTGACGCTCGCCATCAGCTGTTTTACTAAAGATACCGTAAGGCAAATTATGAATAGTGAAATCTGATTGAGGTGAAACTTCAATAAAAGAGTTTAGTTTTTGTTCCATTTTCGCGTCCTTGTCTTTATCTCGGGTCTTATACAAATAAAAGTTCGGTCTAGGACTGAGCTACTCAATAAGTTTTTAACCTTTGCTTAGATCATCTTTTGTCTTATGAGTTTGATATAGACCGAGCACAACCAATTGCTTCATGTCTCTATAATACTGAATTCACCAAATTACGCAATACATAATTTAATTACACATTTCATAATAATTGTCATTTCTTGTATTTTCTGTTTTCATTCGCGGTCATGAGAAAAGTCACGCAATTATTTTTTCATGAATATCTATGAAAGTTTGATCAATTTATGATATACGTAATTTATTGGAAAAAAATTACGTGACACGGATGAGAATAATCATATGTCAGCACAAGAGCAAGGAAACCTGAAACATGGTTTGAGTAATCGGCACATCCAGCTTATTGCATTGGGTGGGGCGATTGGCACAGGGCTTTTTCTTGGTATATCACAATCGATTAAATTAGCAGGTCCATCGGTCATCCTCGGTTATGCCATTGCAGGATTTATTGCTTTTTTAATGATGCGTCAGCTTGGTGAAATGGTGGTTGAAGAGCCTGTAAGTGGGTCTTTTAGTCATTTTGCCTACAAATATTGGGGACCATTTGCAGGGTTCATGTCTGGATGGAATTACTGGGTACTCAATGTGCTCGTCTGCATGGCTGAATTAAGCGCAATTGGTCTTTATATTCAATATTGGTGGCCACAAATTCCAACGTGGGCATCAGCTTTAACCTTCTTTGTCCTAATTAATGGCATTAATTTGCTACATGTTAAGTTTTTTGGCGAAATGGAATTTTGGTTCTCTATTGTCAAAATCTTGGCGATTGTGGGAATGATTGGTTTTGGTTCATATTTACTTGCAACCGGTACAGCAGGTCCACAAGCAAGCATTTCTAACCTTTGGGCACTCGGTGGCTTTTTCCCATTTGGTGTTGAAGGCTTAGTCATGGCAATGGCAGTCATTATTTTTGCTTTTGGTGGTATCGAGCTTTTCGGTATTACTGCGGCTGAAGCACGTGATCCTGATAAAACTTTACCTAAAGCTGTAAATCAAATTATTTACCGTATTTTGATTTTCTATATTGCGACACTTTTTGTTTTATTCTCGCTATTCCCTTGGAACCAGATGGCAGAAGGCGGCAGTCCGTTTGTAATGGTATTTGCTTCTTTAGATAGCCAAGGGATTGCAACGTTACTTAACTTCGTTATTTTGACTGCTGCTGTTTCAGTTTATAACGGTACAAGTTATTGCAGTAGCCGTATGCTATTGGGCCTTGCACAACAAGGAAATGCACCAAAAGCATTTGCACACATTAATAAACGCGGTATTCCAACCAATGCAGTGATTCTTTCTGCTGCGGTGACTATTTTATGTGTATTGTTAAATTATATTTTCCCTGAAAAAGCTTTTGGTTTACTCATGATGCTTGTGGTTGCAGCCATTGTGATTAACTGGGTTGTAATTTCGTGGACGCATTTAAAATTCCGTAAATATATGCAAAGCCAAGGTCAAACCACTAAGTTTCCAAGCTTTATGTACCCATTTAGCAACTATTTATGCATCGTGTTTATGTTGGGCATTTTAATTGTAATGTCTTTAACACCAGATATGCGTACTGCAGTCATGATGATTCCTGGTTGGATCTTATGTTTGATGGTAGCGTATCAATTTAAACGCCGAAAATTAAAAGCTGAGCAGTCTTTAACTGCTGTTAAAGCGGATATTTAATAAGATAGTAAGTTGTAGTTATCAAAAGGACGTATTTCATACGTCCTTTTTTATTTTTAAAATTTAGCAACAGAAATTAAAAGATTTTATCATTGTTATAATATAACATTTCTTCAATTTAATGATGAGCAGTTTTCCCATTTTTGGCGAAGATAGAGCATATTTATGAAACGTTATTTAGGTTTACTTTTATTATCTCTCACAGCTTGTAGTACTCAAACTCCCAAACCCACAACTCCTTTGAACACTCAGACGTCCTTACCGCAGCCTAAAAAAATAGTGGTTAGAATAAAACAACAACCTGAAGATTATGTTGCTTGGTTAGCATCATCAGATCACGGACAGTCTGTACAAGCTTATAAGCAGTTTCTTAAGCAAAAAGGGCTTGCCAATTTAGTGCCAGATTATGAGTTATTACGTTCAGCTCGAGATTGGCAAAAATGTGGAGTTGAACCCTATGCGGTGCCACCGAGAGAGATTTGGTCCAATATTGTTCCAACGCTTAGCATTTTAAAAGCATTAGTTGATGATGGTGTGATTAATGATTTTGAAGTGACATCGGCCTATCGAGCTTTATCTCTAAACCGCTGTGCGGGAGGTGCAGATGCTTCTCGACATGTCTTTAATGCAGCGCTTGATTTTCGAATTGGAGCAGAACAGCCTACCGATTTAGACCAGTTCAATATTCAACAAACCAAAACTAAACTTTGTCAGTTCTGGGAAACCAAGGGCCAAGCACTTAATATGGGGCTAGGTGTTTATGCTTCGGGACAAATCCATATTGATAGCCAAGGATTCCGTTCATGGGGACCTGACCATCACTATCGAACCTCGATTTGTCAGTAACTATAAAAGCAATTTTTTCAAAGACTAAAAGAGTTGGCTTAAATAAAACTAGAATAAAAACTTGATCAATAGTTATGTTATAACATAACATAACATAACATAACATTATTGTGGTTTAGAAATAGATTACGCCTGTGATCTGGCCATACTTAAATGGCCAGCCATGATCAGTTTAAATATTATTCAAAGAGATCAAGCCATGCGCACTGCAATCGCCAACTCATTTGCCAAGCTTCCCGTCACTGTTTTATCTGGCTTTTTGGGTGCAGGAAAGACCACATTACTCAACCACATTTTAAATAATCGTGAAGACCGCCGTATTGCCGTGATTGTCAATGATATGTCAGAGGTGAATATTGATGCGGCATTAGTACGCGAAGGTGGGGCGGAGTTTTCAAGAACCGATGAAAAGCTGGTTGAAATGAGTAATGGCTGTATCTGTTGCACGCTACGAGAAGATTTATTGGTTGAGGTTAAACGTTTAGCCGATGAAGGACGCTTTGACCAATTGGTGATTGAGTCGACAGGTATTTCTGAACCGCTGCCTGTTGCAGAAACCTTTACCTTTGAAGATGAAGATGGAAACTCACTCAATGAGTTTGCTCGACTCGACACCATGGTTACGGTAGTCGATGCTTTTAACTTTCTTAAAGATTACGGTTCAATCGATTCCCTGCAACAACGTGGAGAGTCGCTAGGCGAACAAGATGAACGAACTGTGGTAGATCTTCTTATCGATCAGATCGAGTTTTGTGATGTGATTATGCTGAATAAAATTGATTTGATTGATCAGGCTCAGCAAGACCAACTCATCGCAATTTTAAAAACTCTAAACCCGCGTGCTCGAATTGAAATTGCTCAATTTGGAAAGATCGCTTTAGATAAAATCTTAAATACACAGCTATTCGATTTTGATGAAGCTGCACAAGCGCCGGGATGGTTAAAAGAGTTACGTGGAGAACATACGCCAGAGACTGAAGAGTATGGAATCAGTAGCTTTGTTTACCGCGCGCGTCGACCTTTCCATCCAGAACGTTTTTATGATTTGGTGCAGGCTGAATGGCCGGGTGTCGTTCGTTCTAAAGGTTTTT
Organism: Acinetobacter sp. GN11; assembly: GCF_054823985.1. Lineage (NCBI taxonomy): Bacteria > Pseudomonadati > Pseudomonadota > Gammaproteobacteria > Moraxellales > Moraxellaceae > Acinetobacter > Acinetobacter sp. GN11. The sequence continues at coordinate 40,500 of NZ_JRVL01000050.1, forward strand.
TCTGGTTGGCTGCTGAACCGACATTGGCTTACTCATGGTCACAAGCGGGTGCGATGGCACGACATGGCTTGGCAGGTTATTGGTGGGCCGCCGTTGCAGAAGAAGACTGGCCGAGTGACTTAGACAGCATCGAACAAATTAAAAAGGTTTGGGATGCACGCACAGGTGATGCACGTCAGGAACTGGTTTTAATTGGTATGCAAATGGATGAGCAAGCCTTAATAGAACGCTTAGACAGTTGTTTATTAAGTGATGAAGAAATGGCTTTAGGACCACAAGCTTGGCAGAGCTGGTCTAATCCTTTTAAGCAAGAAGATGAAACCATGTTGATCGCTTAACAAAGTAAAGCCCCTATTTTAAAGGGGCTTATTTTTATGATTTGTCTTTAATGAAAACCTTTCGAATATAGCTGTTAAGCGGTGTTGAATAATATTTTTCAATTACTGCGCTAATGATGAAAGTTAGAACCAAATAGCCAATTAAAAGCATAATTTTGATGCTAGAGTCGGTTTGAGCTGGAATAAAAGCAACCTTCATAAGGCCCAGCACAACCAGATGAAACAAATAAGTTTCGTAACTTCTTTGCCCCAACCAGACCATGATTTTTGTAAATAGGCTATGCGTTTGCGTTCTGGAAGGATGTTGAAAACACAAAATCAGTAAGCCTGTGGCAAGAGCAAATAAGCTAATACCCCATGTACTCACTTCTTTAATTGGGGCATATAAATATAGAGCAACCATACTCAAAATAATGAACCACGAAAGAGGTTTTTTATAGTGCCAATTTGGCTGATATTTATGAGAGAAAATCGCTGTTAAACAGCCAATTGCTATACCATCAAAACTCGAAAAATAATGATATAAATAAGCACCGCTTTCTTCTCCAAAATGAAGAGATCTAAAATAAGGGCCGTATAAAATCACTCCAACAAGTACTGCAACAAAGACCTTATTACTGCGGGTAAGCAGGCACAATAATGGAAAAACAAAGTAAAAAACTTCTTCTACAGAGAGCGACCACAACACCCCTAAAGCATAGTTTACCCAACCGAATTTAATAATCAGGATATTCATCCAGAAGGTTAAAGCCGCAAAAATTGTTAGTGGATATGAGACCTCAATGCCATTCGGAGCTTGGTTCATAAAGGGTTTTAAGTCAAATGAACCAAGTATGCTTACACCTAAAATGAGTAATAACAGACACGGTAAAATACGCGCTGCTCGTCGGATATAAAAATGCTTGAGGTTAATTGCGGAAAATTGTTTGTCTCGTTTTAAAGTGTGATGGGTAATTAAAAAACCCGAAATTACAAAAAACATGGTGACGCCATAATTTCCGTTTCTTGCGATGACTGTGCTAAATGCTTCACCTAAGAAATCAAAACCTAACCATGTATCTTTAAGTTTATAGGGAATATTAAAATGATGTAAAAGAACCAAAAGGATAGACATTCCTCGAAGAATATCTATTTTATAATTACGCATTCGATGTGCTTCCAGTTTTATTAATATACTGTGTGGCAGAAGAATACTATCGATCAGTTATTTTAAATAAAAATTTTAAGCAGCATTTCGTAAATCAGAAAAGACGATACTTTTTACATCCTTGAGTTGAGCACGGGCATAGCAGAAATAACTATTAAATAAATATTGATAAAGCCTTTATATATTTGAATTTCTCTACATAAAACTTTAAATTAGCTCTTATCGAGCTATGCTTATTTTTTAAACTTTTTAAAATCTATTTAATTCATAAATTAACATGTTGTATGTGGTTGTATATACATAGCATGTCAACTAAAATACCTTTTTGCCTGCCGCCTTTTTGAGTATTTGTTATGCCCAGAACATCAAAACAAGAACATGCTGAGCTTTCGATTGAAGCTGATAGTCCAGTTCCTTTATATCAACGCGTAAAACAACTGATTTCACAAAAAATTTATGAAGGTTCATGGGCTGTAAATAAAAAAATTCCTTCGGAAAGTGAACTGGTTAATCAACTCGGTTGTAGCCGTATGACTGTAAACCGTGCGCTTCGTGAATTAACGACTGAAGGGTTGTTGGTTCGAATTCAGGGCGTTGGTTCTTTCGTTGCTGAAGGGCAAGGCCGAACTGCACTTTTTCAGATTAATAATATTGCCGATGAGATTATTGCACGAAACCATAAGCACCACGCTGAAGTTTTAGTCTTAGAACAAATTTATGCAAATGCAGAGCAAAGCGTGTTAATGCAGACTCGCGAAGGGCAAAGATTATTTCATTCGATTATTGTGCATTATGAAAATGATGTACCTGTTCAGGTCGAAGATCGTTTAGTCGACGCAGCGCTCATTCCAGATTATCTACAACAAGATTTTAAAACCATTACCCCAAATGCTTACTTAATGGCGAAAGCACCTGTGTCCGAAGGTGAGCATATTGTTGAGGCAGTTTTAGCATCGCCGCAAGAGTGTAAATGGTTAAAGATCACTAAAGCTGAGCCATGCTTACTGATTCGCCGCCGCACGTGGTCAAACAAACAACTCATTTCAAGTGCGCGTTTGATTTATCCGGGTAGCCGCTATTATCTCGAAGGGAAATTTAATCCATGATTGAATTGATCAGGGCCGATCAATATACAAAAATGCTTTGGAAAAATGGTGCAGGCTTTACTTTAGAAATTGCTCGAAGCCAAGGAGAAGCTGATTTCGATTGGCGCATTTCGATGGCTGATGTGACAACTTCTGGGCCATTTTCGCTATTTCCCAATAAGCAACGGATTATTAGCGTGCTTAATGGACAGGGTATGGTGCTGCATGTCGATGATCTTCCTGCTAAGAAGCTAAACCAAGGCGATATTTTTGCTTTCCATGGTGAAAGTCAGGTCCAAAGTGAACTGATAGATGGGGCAATTCGAGATTTAAATTTAATTTATGATCCTGCAAAGTTTCATGCCCGCTTTCAGATAATAGACGGTGCAGAAGCACAAACCTTTTTAAGTTCGGCAGACCTGATTTTCATTTTTAATAGTGGTTCCGAAGCAGAAGTCGCGATTGAGGACAAAACCCTTTTGCTTGCTGCTCACGAGACTTTAAAAATTGAGAAAACCACTGCGATTACCTTAGTGCATTTCCCTCAAAATTGGGCAAAAAATTGTTATGTTATTGAGTTAATTCAACGTTAAAACTAAATAAATTATTTTTTAAAAGCACATGTCTCGTGAAAAGATATGTGCTTTTTTTATGCAAAATATAAAAATAAATTATTTTAATTCATTGGCTTATTAAATTTTTTTAAAAAAATATGAGCAAGCCTCTTCCCGCCGTAAAATATTTGTGTAGTATATGGATGTATATACAAGTTAATACATTACTATACAAATGCAGAACAAGTGATGTTCTGCTGATGTAAGCTCAAAGGAAGGAGTCCGCCTGTGACAACAACAACGACAACAAAATTTCGTGATGTAGAAATTCGTGCGCCACGCGGCACTGAATTGACGGCTAAAAGTTGGTTAACTGAAGCTCCATTACGTATGTTGATGAATAACCTTGATCCGGACGTTGCAGAAAACCCGAAAGAGTTGGTTGTATACGGTGGTATTGGCCGTGCAGCACGAAACTGGGAATGTTTCGACAAAATTGTAGATACTTTAAAAAATCTTGAAACTGATGAAACTTTATTAGTTCAATCAGGCAAACCAGTCGGTGTATTTAAAACTCATAAAGATGCACCGCGCGTTTTAATTGCAAACTCAAACCTTGTACCGCACTGGGCAAACTGGGAACACTTTAACGAATTAGACGCTAAAGCTTTGGCAATGTACGGTCAAATGACAGCGGGTTCTTGGATCTACATCGGTAGCCAAGGCATTGTGCAGGGTACTTACGAAACTTTCGTTGAGGCAGGCCGCCAACACTACAATGGTGATTTAAACGGTCGTTGGGTTCTTACTGCTGGTTTAGGCGGTATGGGTGGTGCTCAGCCTTTAGCTGCAACACTTGCTGGTGCGTGTTCTTTAAACATTGAATGCCAACAAGCAAGTATTGATTTCCGTTTACGTACGCGTTATGTAGACGAACAAGCGACTGATTTAGATGATGCTTTAGCGCGTATTGATCGTTACACGAAAGAAGGCAAGGTTATTTCAATTGCACTTCATGGCAATGCTGCAGAGATTTTACCTGAGCTTGTTCGCCGTGGTGTACGTCCTGACATGGTAACCGACCAAACAAGTGCACATGATCCACTCAATGGCTACCTACCAGTAGGCTGGACTTGGGATGAATACCGTGAACGCGCGAAAACAGAACCAGAAGCTGTTGTAAAAGCTGCAAAACAGTCGATGGCGAAACACGTACAAGCGATGCTCGATTTCCAAAAAATGGGTGTTCCAACATTTGACTATGGTAATAACATCCGTCAAATGGCGAAAGAAGAAGGTGTAGAAAACGCTTTTGATTTCCCTGGTTTCGTACCTGCTTATATCCGTCCATTGTTCTGCCGTGGTATTGGTCCATTCCGTTGGGCTGCGCTTTCTGGTGACCCAGAAGACATTTATAAAACAGATGCCAAAGTTAAAGAGTTAATTCCTGATGATGAACATTTACATCACTGGTTAGATATGGCACGTGAACGCATTAGCTTCCAAGGCTTACCAGCGCGTATTTGCTGGGTTGGTTTAGGCTTACGTGCAAAACTTGGTTTGGCATTTAACGAAATGGTTCGTAGTGGTGAATTATCAGCACCAGTTGTGATTGGTCGTGACCACTTAGACTCAGGCTCAGTTGCGAGTCCAAACCGTGAAACTGAAGCAATGCAAGACGGCTCAGATGCAGTATCAGACTGGCCTCTATTAAACGCATTGTTAAATACAGCGGGCGGCGCAACTTGGGTGTCTTTACATCACGGCGGTGGGGTAGGTATGGGCTTCTCTCAACACTCAGGCGTTGTGATTGTGTGTGACGGTACAGATGACGCTGCTGCACGTATTGCTCGTGTACTGACCAATGACCCTGCAACAGGTGTTATGCGTCATGCCGATGCCGGTTATGAAATTGCGATTAACTGTGCGAAAGAGCAAGGCTTAAACTTGCCAATGATCACTCAATAAAAACACATGGAAGAACTAGCGGTGCTTTTTGCAATTGTGAAAAGCACTGTCTCAGCAGAATATAGTGCAAAAAATTAGGAAGCCAACATGGAATTACTGATCCAACCGGGAAAATTAACCTTAGCTGATTTACGTCAAGCTTACCTCAACCCGATTAAAGTTAAATTAGATGACAGTGCTTCAGCTGCAATCAACGCAAGCGTGGCTTGTGTAGAACAGATTGTAAATGAAGGGCGTACAGCTTACGGCATTAACACAGGTTTTGGTTTACTTGCTTCAACCAAGATTGCTCCTGAAGATTTAGAACAATTACAGCGTTCGTTAGTTCTTTCGCATGCAGCAGGTGTAGGTGAACCACTTGATGATGCAATGGTTCGTTTAATTATTCTATTGAAAGCAAATAGCTTGGCACGTGGCTTCTCAGGTATTCGCCGTAAAGTCATTGATGCTTTGTTGGCTTTAATTAATGCTGAAGTTTATCCGCATATTCCTCTTAAAGGTTCAGTGGGCGCTTCAGGTGACTTGGCACCACTTGCCCATATGTCATTGATTTTACTTGGTGAAAGTAAAGCGCGTTATAAAGGCGAATGGTTACCAGCAGTTGAAGCTTTAAAAATTGCAGGCTTAGAACCAATTTCTTTAGCAGCGAAAGAAGGCTTGGCACTTCTAAATGGTACCCAAGTTTCGACTGCTTATGCTTTACGTGGCTTGTTTGAAGCTGAAGATTTATTTGCTGCTGCGACAGTTTGTGGTGGCTTAAGTGTTGAAGCAATGCTGGGTTCACGCTCACCGTTCGATGCACGTATTCATGAAGTACGTGGCCAACGTGGTCAAATTGATGTTGCTGCGGCTTATCGTGACCTATTAACAGACTCAAGTGAAATTGCACATTCACACGAAGACTGTAGCAAAGTTCAAGACCCGTATTCTTTACGTTGCCAACCACAGGTGATGGGTGCATGTTTAACCCAAATCCGTCAGGCTGCTGAAGTTTTAGAAATTGAAGCAAATGCTGTATCTGATAACCCACTTGTTTTTGCAGAACAAGGTGATGTGATTTCTGGTGGTAACTTCCATGCAGAACCTGTAGCAATGGCGGCAGATAATTTAGCATTGGCAATCGCAGAAATTGGTTCACTTTCAGAACGTCGTATTTCGATGATGATGGACCGCCACATGTCACAGCTTCCACCGTTCTTGGTTGCTAATGGTGGCGTTAACTCAGGTTTCATGATTGCTCAAGTGACAGCAGCAGCTCTTGCAAGTGATAACAAAGCACTTGCACATCCAGCGAGTGTTGATAGTTTGCCAACTTCAGCGAATCAGGAAGACCATGTATCAATGGCGCCTAACGCGGGTAAACGACTTTGGCCAATGGCTGATAACGTTCGTGGCATCTTAGCTGTTGAATGGTTAGGCGCTTGTCAGGGTCTAGACTTCCGTGAAGGCTTAAAAAGCTCGCCTAAACTTGAACAAGCTCGTAAAATCTTGCGCGATCAAGTTCCTTACTACAGTGAAGATCGTTTCTTCGCTCCTGATATTGAACAAGCAAGTGAATTACTTTCGAGTGGTTGTTTAAACGAGTTACTTATTCCAAAACTACTCCCTAGTCTATCTGAAGTGTGATTGATAAAACGGTCACATGGAGTGGCCGAATCCAACTAAATATCCTCAAGGATTGGAGATTATAATGTCACAAGACTCTACATTACAGCGGGGGCTAAACACCCGCCACATTCGTTTCTTGGCATTGGGCTCAGCAATTGGAACTGGGCTTTTCTATGGTTCGGCTACTGCCATTAAAATGGCGGGGCCTTCGGTCTTACTAGCGTATATCGTTGCAGGGATTGCAATTTATATTGTTATGCGCGCACTGGGGGAAATGGCTGTCCATAACCCTGTATCCGGTTCATTTAGCCACTATGCATCACAATACATAAGTCCTTTGGCCGGTTTTACCACAGGTTGGACTTATGTTTTTGAAATGGTGATTGTTGCACTTGCCGATGTCACCGCTTTTGGTATTTATATGGGGTTCTGGTATCCCGATGTACCACGGTGGATCTGGATTTTATCTCTGATTATGTTCTTGGGTGCCATTAACCTGATTCACGTTAAAGTCTTTGGTGAACTCGAATTTTGGCTTTCCATCATCAAGGTGAGTGCCATTGTTGCCATGATTGTGGGTGGAATAGGCTTAATGTTCTATGGCTTCCATGCTGACCATAGCAATGTTGTTCCGGGACTTCAAAACTTATGGATTTATGATGGCTTCATGCCGCATGGTATTGCAGGCTTAGTTGCATGTTTATCTGTGGTTGTATTTGCTTTCGGTGGTATCGAAATTATCGGTTTAACTGCTGGCGAATCACAAGATCCGAAAACGACTTTGCCAAAAGCAATTAATGCTGTTCCAGTACGTATTTTACTTTTCTATGTACTGACCATTTTTGTTTTGATGTCGATTTTCCCATGGAATCAAATTGGTAGCCAAGGTAGTCCATTCGTACAAATTTTTGAAAATTTAGGCATTAAATCTGCCGCGAATATTTTAAATATTGTGGTGGTGACTGCTGCGATTTCGGCAATTAATAGTGATGTATTTGGCGCCGGCCGTATGCTTTATGGTATGGCAAACCGTGGTCAAGCACCTCGAATCTTCCAAAAATTATCACGTAATGGCGTGCCATGGATGACTGTTGTGGTTATGGCTGGTGTGCTATTGATTGGTGTAGTGCTGAATTACCTAATTCCTGAAAATGTATTCATGATCATTGCATCAATTGCAACGTTTGCAACTGTTTGGGTCTGGCTCATGATTTTGCTTTCGCAAGTTGCGATGCGCCGTAAATTATCTACTGCTGAAATTAAAGCACTTGATTTCCCTGTATGGGGTTGGCCATATGCACCTGCGTTCGCGATTGGTTTTATGGTGTTTATTTTAGTCATGATGGGTTATTTCCCTGATTCACGTCCTGCAATTTATGTAGGTATAACATGGCTTGTTCTTTTAACTATTGCTTATCGCATATGGGTAAAACCACAGCAAAACTTGGGAAAGGAAAGTAATCCTATCCAGCAAAATGTTGAGATAGAAAGCTAACAAATGAACTGCCCAATGGTTTAACTATTGGGCAGTTTTGAGGAAAGGCTCATGAAAAAACTTTGGCAAAATTGCCACATTGCGACCATGCAAAATGGGCAATACTCTTACATTGAAGATGCTGCAATTGTCACAGAAGGGCATCTCATTCAGTGGATTGGAAAACAACAACAACTTCCTACTGACACTTATTCCGAAACAGTTGATTTAAAAGGCGCTTGGGTGACCCCAGGACTCATCGACTGCCATACGCATAGTGTATTTGGTGGCAACCGTAGTGTTGAGTTTGAAAAACGCTTGCAAGGTGTGAGCTATGCGGAAATTGCAGCGAGCGGTGGTGGCATTGCCAGTACAGTACGTGCAACGCGTGAAGCAAGCGAAGAACAACTATTAAATTCAGCACTTAAACGTATTCGCTGTATGCAACAAGACGGTGTAACCACCATCGAGATTAAGTCTGGTTACGGGCTCAATTACGAAAATGAGCGCAAGATGCTGCGTGTGATCCGTCAAATTGGTGAAAAATTACCGATGACGGTAAAAAGCACCTGTTTGGCTGCTCATGCTTTACCGCCAGAGTACAAAGACCAAAGCGATGCTTATATCGAGCATATCTGTACGGAAATGCTGCCTAAACTACATGCTGAAGGTTTGGTCGATGCAGTTGATGCGTTCTGCGAGCATTTAGCCTTTTCACCTGCTCAGGTCGAACGTGTTTTTAAAACGGCACAATCTTTGAATTTACCCGTTAAGCTTCATGCGGAACAGCTTTCATCACTAGGTGGTTCAAGCTTGGCAGCACGTTATCATGCTTTGTCGGCTGACCATTTAGAGTACATGACCGAAGATGATGTCAAAGCTATGGCAGAGTCGGGTACGGTTGCTGTGTTATTGCCGGGCGCCTTTTATCTATTACGTGAAACACAATACCCACCGATTGAAAGTCTCATTAAACATGGCGTGCGTATTGCGCTGTCGAGTGATTTAAATCCGGGTACATCTCCAGCACTTTCTTTACGTTTAATGCTGAACATGGGCAGTACGCTATTCCGTCTTACGCCTGAGCAAGCTTTAGCTGGTGTCACCATTCATGCTGCACAAGCACTCGGTTTAGAGCAAACGCACGGCAGTCTGGAGCAGGGCAAAGTCGCTGACTTTGTGGCTTGGGATATTGAGCATCCATCTGAAATTGTTTACTGGCTGGGCGGAGATTTGCCTAAGCGAGTCATTCAGCATGGACAAGAAGTTATTTTTTAAACGGTGTCACATGAATCACACATTTAAATGGCAAGGTCGCCATGATGGCGAAGGTGAAGCACACCAACGGATTCACCATATTATGAATAAAACCCAACACGCCGAATTTGCGCTGATTGGTTTTAGCTCTGATGAAGGCGTGAAACGTAATAAAGGCCGAGTCGGTGCTGCGGATGCTCCAGATGCAATCCGTAATCAGCTTGCCAATTTACCTATCCATCGTCCCGTGAGTATGGTCGATTTGGGTACGGTAACTTGTGAATATGGCAATTTAGAGCAAGCCCAAACCGAGTTGGCGGAGCAAGTCGCAACTAGTCTACAAAATGGTTTAAAACCAATTGTACTTGGTGGTGGACATGAAGTTGCATTTGGTAGCTTTAGTGGTCTATTCCAATATGTACAAGCTCACGCGCCAGATAAAAAAATAGGCATTATTAATTTTGATGCCCATTTTGATTTACGTGAAGCAGAGCATGCAACTTCTGGAACACCTTTTTTACAGGCAGCTCGACTTTCAGAACAACATCAAAAACAGTTTAATTATTTATGTATTGGGGTAGCCAACCATGCCAATACTAAAGTTTTGTTTGATACAGCGGATGCTCTGAATTGTTCATATTTACGTGATCATGAGGTTAATATTTTTAACCTAAACAACGTGCTCGCGGCGGTTGATGCTTTTATTGAAAAAGTCGACTGTTTATATATCACGATCGACCTTGATGTATTTGCTGCTGCGGTTGCGCCAGGAGTAAGTGCACCTGCTGTAAAAGGAATTGATTTAGCCACTTTTGAAGCAATTTTTAAGCATATTCAAGAGACTGGCAAAATCAAACTTTTAGATATTGCTGAGTGCAATCCAAAATTTGATTTAGACAATAGAACAGCAAAACTGGCTGCATACATTGTGTATCAATATTTGTTTTCTTGAGAAACAATTTTTAGTCTAGAAATGAAAAGTGCACTGAGATCGCTCAAGTGCACTTTTTTTTGACTTTCTGGTAAATTAAAGTCAGATTCGGA
>NZ_JRVL01000327.1:0-391 GCF_054823985.1 Acinetobacter sp. GN11
CACCACCAAGTTCATGATGATGGCAGAAACTGGAATACCCGCATTTAAGAACAACTCAACAAACGGACTTTTGTCTGCACGAATATGATCCCACGGGGTTACTGACATCACAATAAAGAGTGCTAATACATAGAACAAAATAATACGTACAGGAATCGCGTTAATTGCTTTCGGTAAATTCTTCTCTGGATCTTTCGTTTCAGCAGCCGTTGTACCAATCAGTTCAACCCCGACAAAAGCAAAGACAGCAATCTGGAAACCAGCCAAGAAGCCTTCGGTACCTTTGGGGAATAAACCGCCATGCGACCAAACATTACTTATGCTTGCTACAGCACCTTGTGGAGCTTGGAAATGGCTGAAAATCATGTAGCCACCCACACCAATCAGGCCA
>NZ_JRVL01000328.1:0-1659 GCF_054823985.1 Acinetobacter sp. GN11
TCAGATAATAAGTGAATTTCGTATAAGGCGTATTATGTTAATTTTAGCGATAATTAATTAAGCAAAGAAATTCTTCTTCTACTCATTCCTCTTTATCATCGACATTACTAACTTGGGGTGTTTTAGGATTATTTTTATGGATTCTATCACCTAAATAATATAAACCTAGCCCTGTTAGAATGATTAACTGGCTAATAATTGCCACATATAATGATGTACTAATGAAATAAATAATAAAATAAACTATTTTTGAACAACCAGCCAATATATCTAAAGATGAAAGATATCTTGCTACAATAGTTATAAAATAAGCTAATAAGCTTAATGCACTTAGATATGCAAATAATTGAGATAGAAAAAATCTTCTTGAAATAGCTATGCCATCTTTTTGAGGAGCTGGATCAACCATATCCTCATCCATTGTAGTACTTGAGAATGTTGAAATAGCAGCTAGTGCTGCGATATAAAATCCAGGTATTGTTTGTAAGAATCCAGCCATAAAATAAGTTATTTCATTATCAAATATATTAGCTTTTAAAGGATTTTTTAATGAACCAGGAAATTTATAAGCGATCCAACATAATAAGGCCGCTGTAAATATACCTATAATTAATGGAATATAGATATCTAAAATCTTTTTACTAACTTTTCCATGAGCCCATTCGATTTTTAAATAATCAAATGGGCGGAAGATAGACTCTGAAAACATAGCTCTTCCTTACGTTATATTAGCGAATATTCTATCGCATAACCCCTTATTTATTATAGGAGCAGAGGTCTTAGGTTGTCGCAGACTTGAACTCAAACGCTTTTTTTGAACTAAACTGAATTCTTCATCTTCTGATTTATATGTCGCATGCCTTTCGTGACCATTTACATCTTCAAACTTAATTTTAAAGGAAGAATCTTTTAAGTGAGGCTTTTCTGTAATTAAGTTTTTGAAAACATTAACAACATCATCCTTCATTTGACTCAATGTAGTAGAGTTAGGATTAACTAGACGTGTTGCGATATCTAGATGAGTTTCTATATTATTTTGTTTAAATTTACCTGCTCTATCAAAGTTAGTACTTATCGTTGGTTTTTCAACAAAAGAAATATCCTTAACACGGTCATTATTGAAAGCTTCCAACAAATCATAAAAAAAATCATTCTGGTATGAAAATTTTAATCTAAATCCCAACGGCTTTGGCTGTCCTGCGACATAACCATCTCTAGTAACTTTATAGGTATCAGTAGGATGATTACCAAAAAAATATGTTGATAAGATTTTATCAGATCGAGCTGTGCGTATTAAGTAATTTAAAGTATTCATAAAAACTAACGGAGTAATACCTGTATAATATTCCATGCCAAAATTGGCAATAGTAGGTTTACTTGGATCAATTTTAATTACTATATGAGATTGATTTAGCGTACCTTCCGTCGCATTTCTTGGTATTTGCCTATCTAATTGAGTATGTACATCACTTACTAAATATTGATCATCATCTAAATCGGTAAGACGAAATAGAATATCTATTCTATTATTAACATCATCAATTTCAATTTTCGCTAGTCTTCCATAAAATGCTGAACTAGCATAAGCATACGGTTTGTTTTCATACCCCCAACGAACTAGCTCTTTAAAGAAGTCAATAATTTTAAAATTTACTAGGG
>NZ_JRVL01000329.1:0-389 GCF_054823985.1 Acinetobacter sp. GN11
TAATAATTTACCAGGCATAATGTTCAAATGGGTGATTTAAAAATAGTTGTCCATTAACGTATTTTTTACTAATCGAACGAAAATCTTTTAATTTTGCTATAAAGGCTTCTGTTATTAATTCTATTAAAGTATCTTCCCACCCAATAAATTTTGATGGCATGACAAAAGGAGTTAAATAAATTTTATCCCCATACAGCTTTTTTTCTATATCTATAACATAGCTCTCGGTTTTAGAAACTTGTAACAACACCAACTCATCTTCGGCATAGAACACATAAGCAGCTGGAGCATGCTCCACTCCAGCAGCAATAAAATCATGAATAAAAATTAAACCAATATGACGTTCATCATCAGCATAAATATAAATTCTGTCATTGAATTGCCGATCA
>NZ_JRVL01000330.1:0-467 GCF_054823985.1 Acinetobacter sp. GN11
TTTGCCTGCTGGCCTACATTGCCAGTCGGTTGTCGCAGACCGAATCAAACGAGCATTAAAAGTTTCATACTTTTAGTGTTGAGCCCTCGTGCCCCCTCTATGGCGGAACGGAGGGGGACACCTTCGGGTGTGCTGGCCTCGTTTGACCAGTCTGCGAACCCCTTTCGTTCTGCCACCATAATTTTAATGTTTTGGCAGAACTCCCAATAAAAAGGAGTTGGCTTTGCACATTCTTAATTTCTTGGCAGCCTTTGCCAAAAGCTATAACGACACAACTTAAACATTTAAAGCAGTTTGAAAGTCACTAGGCTTTTCGGACTTTAAATCTTTATCACTTAAAACTTAATCAACAATAAAACTTGAGATGTGCCGCGCACAGTCTTTATGGGCTTTGTTATGCCTTTTTTTCTCCCAAAAAATGGCAGCGGTTTTTTATATCTCATTTATATACAACAATAATTTATTTT
>NZ_JRVL01000051.1:0-30828 GCF_054823985.1 Acinetobacter sp. GN11
TTTTTCATTTAATTACATATTTAAGGAAAAACTTAAGTAAAAATAAACAGAAGTAGAAATGGTAGAAGAAGCCGTAACAGCAATTCAATCAAAGTTGCGCTATACATCAGGAAAAAATCTGATGGGGTCAACTTACTTTGCACATTAATGATGAAAAACCTATTTATTAAAATATACAAAAGGCCTAAATCCGAACAATTTAAGCCTTTTGCTTTTAGATAAGAACTATTGCGTTAACTTAAGATAAGAATTCTTTAATTGTCTCTTGCATACTTGTAGTGGCACGACCAATTAACTGGTGCAGATCTTTGCTATCACTATATAAGCCGCCTTTAGATACACCTTCATCTGAATCTGCCAAGATATTGGCAAACCCTTCTGGTATACCCAATTGTATCAAGAGCGCTTTATATTCCTCTTCTGGTAGGTCTTGGTAAATTACTTCTTTTTTGCTAATTTCACTTGCCCATTTTGCAACATCGTCAAGGGTATAACTCGCATCGCCTGCTAGTTCATAAATTTTATTTTCATGCCCTTCTTGCGTTAATACCACTGCGGCAGCAGTCGCATAGTCTAAGCGTGAAGCAGAAGCAATTTTGCCGTGATGCGTTGCCCCAAAAATTTTGCCATGCTCAACTGCTTGTGCAAGTCCCATCGCATAATTTTCGTTGTACCAGTTATTACGCAATAGCGTATATGGGATATCCGATTTTTTTAAATATTGTTCACTTTCAACATGTTCTTGTGCTAATAGAAGCGGTGTTGTGTCTGCTTTTAATAAACTCGTATAAGCAATAAATTTTACGTTTGCAAGTTTTGCCGCATTAATCACATTTACGTGTTGTACTGTACGTTGGCCAATTTCATTCGATGAAATTAATAAAAGTTTATCAATACCAGCCAATTGAACTGAAAGTTTATCTGCGTCATCGACATAATCAAAAGCACGCACTTCGATTCCTTTTGAGCTTAAATCTGATGCTTTTTCTGGATTACGGACTAGTGCGACAATATTTTTTGCTTCAGTCCGTTCGAGTAATTGAGAAATAACCAATTGGCCAAGTTGACCTGATGCACCAGTAATTGCAATACGCATGATGATCTCCATCTGATGTAGTTGATATATTTCAATCATCGTAGTACCTTAACTTACTAAAAGTAAGTACTTACCTAAAAGTAAGTTTAGAAATGAATGTAAAGTTTTGTAATTAAGGTGGTGGCGTGATGAAAGGATATGTTTTTGCAGCAGATTGTCCCTCTCGAAAAATTTTGTTGACACTCACTAGTCGTTGGAGTGTCTTGATTTTAGTTGCACTTCGAGATCAACGTTTACGTTTTAATGAGTTAAAGAAAATTATTGATGGCATTAGTGAAAAGATGTTGGCACAAACCTTAAAAACACTTGAGCACGATGGTTTTATCTTACGTCAGGATTATGCAGAAATACCGCCTCGCGTAGATTATCAATTAACAGACTTTGGACGAGAGGCTTCCGAGCGACTTTTTGATTTAACCACTTGGCTTGAAAATAATTTATCCCAATTATTAGAAAGTCAGCCTAGTGCAGACATAGTTCAAAATTGACTCGGGACATAGAATTATTATTGTATATTTAGCATTCAAACTCGCTTAATTCGCCAGTTTGTGTTACTATTTTTTTAGTAGTAACCATTAAGTTGATTAATGTCATATGAGTAAAAATAGCAATCTTGAAGTCTGCCCAATCGCCCGAACACTTTCAGTTTTAGGTGATGCATGGAGCATGTTGATATTACGAGATGCTCATGCAGGTTTTACACGTTTTGATCAGTTTCGTAAAAGCTTAGGTATTGCACCAACCATGCTAACAAAACGGTTATCTGTTTTAGTAGAAGAAGGCTTACTCGAAAAAAGACAATATTCTGAACATCCACCGCGTGAAGAGTATGTATTAACTCAAGCAGGTAAAGATTTTTTACCAGCTTTATTTGTGATTGGCGCATGGGGTCGAAAATATAAACCCTTTGAGCAACCTGAAAAAATGGTGACTTTTATTGATGCAGAACAAGGCACTGAAATTAAACCTATTGTAATTGACCAAGTGACTGGCGCCGAAATTGGTACTCGTCCGATTAGTCAAAAGTAATGAATGATTTAAATATAAAAGCACTCAATTGGAGTGCTTTTAATAGAACAGAGCTTGTTATAAATATTTATTCATTGTTCGTTTACTCAAACATGCCAAGATAAACTGGCGTTTCTGCTGTCAGTCCAGCATGCACGTTTTGGGTAATCTCATCAGCTAAGAGTTCAGATTGTCCCCTCTCTAAAGCAGCTATCGTCATTTGTGCAATAACATTAGGTGAAGCTTTATTTCCAACTAATCCACGAGCCATGTCTGTGTCCATGAAAGCAACATGTAGCGACAAAACCTCTGTTCCCTGTGCTTTTAACTCTTGTCGCATAGCATTGCTCAAAGCCCAAGCTGCTGCTTTTGAAGCACTATAGCTACCTGTAACTCCTGGCAAAGTAGCCCAGCTTAAAGCTGAGATTACATTGATTACAGCACTACTATTGTGAGTAGCCAGAATTGGTGCAAACGCCTGAGTTACACGCAGTGGCCCGACTGCATTTGTTTCGAACTGATCCCGAAGTAAATCGATAGATGATGAAGAAAGAATAGACCCAGATCCACCGATACCGGCGTTATTTATCAATAAATTTACGTCACCCAGTTTTCGTGCTAACTCTTCAGCTTCATCTGGACTGGTCACATCCAAACGAACAGGTACTATACCTGACTCAATTGTTATGCTCGATGGATTGCGCGCTGCCGCATAGACCTTGCTGGCACCGGCAGCGAGTAATGCGCGTACAAAAGCTGCACCCAGCCCTCTATTTGCACCTGTAACAAGTGCGACTGAACCTTTAATATTCATAATGATATCTACTATAAATTTAAGAAATTAGAGGTGTGAAGCCAAATGAAGCATGATGTAATGCTCATAATGACCGACACCATTTTTTACGATAGGGTCTTGTGACGTGAAGCTAGCGACATCCTCTTCATCTGCAATCTGGTAAAGCGAAAGGCCGTACCCATTCCCATCATTAATAACGGGACCATGGGCGACAATAACGCCTTGATCGAGAAGTTTATTTAAAAAATCTCCATGCTGTCCCATCCATATCTTCTCATCGTCAGACATCGTTTCGAGAAAATCCGCACGTGGTGGGACCCATTTACATAAGTAATTTTTCATTTCATGCCCTTAAAAATAATTAGAAAATTGCGTAAATATTTAAGTATCTATTTGGCAGTTTTGACACTTTTAAGGATCGAACTTTCGAACATGCAGGGAGCATAGCTCTGTAAGAAAAGAATCAAGCCCGTCATCTTTCCAACTGGATTACTGAATTTAGGTTCTTTAGTTTGGATAAGCTTGGTGATAGTTGATACTACGGCATCTGGTTCTTCGGCCTCGTTCATCCCTTTTTGCGTAGCGGCTTGTGCCAGTTGGCGATAAGAATCATAGTCTGAGATATTATGTTTAGTTGTTGAAACTGAGTGGTTACCAAGATTCGTTTTGAACCACACTGGTTCGACCATACTGACCTTGATGTTAAAATGATCTAGCTCAAAGCGTAGGGACTTGAAGTAGCCTTCAACCGCATGTTTTGAAGCAGTGTAATAAGACAGATTAGGTGGGCCAATCAAACCGACAATTGAGCTGACTGTGATAATTTGGCCGTTCTTCTGTTTGCGAAAGTACGGTAGTAAAGCATTTGTAACTTTGATAGTACCCCAGAAATTAGTTTCGAACTGCGCGCGCCCAACCTCAATCGGAGTTTCCTCGGCAATGCCAGTGACCATATAGCCTGCGCTGTTGACGAGCACATCAAGTTGCTCAGTAAGAGAAAACAGCTCTTTTGTAAACGCCTGAATGGAACTATCATCATCAATATCGAGCTTTAACAGTTTGAAAGGTACTTTAGTTTCATATTTCTCGGGCTGGCGGCTAGTACCAATGACATTGAAGCCAGCCTTGTGTAGCTTGTTAGCTAGCATCAGTCCAAACCCCGATGAAGCACCTGTAATCAAAATTGTCTTTTTCATTTTTACCGACCTTAAGATTTCTAAATAATTAATCTCAGGGTGTATTTTGTCGATAAATATTATGACCATCACTAGCGGAGCACGCCAATATAATCGCCAAATACGCCAATATAAGTACAGGCTAATTGGCGCGTTTCGCTATTGAGATGGCGTAATCTCCCATATAGAATGTACGGATGACTATCAAAAAAAATATGCATCGAAACAACAGCATGCAAGACTATTCAATCTGGCCAGGTTGGCGCTTGTTAATGCAAGATGCAGGTATTGAAGCCTCACCTGTTTTGCGTCGCGCGCAACTTCCTGGTGACCTGTTTGCTCGCCAAAACGTTCGTTTAGATCCAGAAAGTTTTTTCAAACTTTGGGTCGCTATTGAAGACGAGGCGATGTCTGTTAATGCCGATATTCCTGCTGCTTTGCAAATAGCAAAGGTGATGTCATCAGACTGGTTCGATCCCGAGCTTTTTGCTGCTCTTTGTAGCTCCAATATGAGTTGTGCTCTTGATCGGATGGCAAAGTACGTCAGACTCATTGCTCCTATGATCTTTAAGATAGACCGCACAGCAGTGCACACTACAGTCTCAATTGGTTTTATGGACAACACCAGACAGCCACCAGATGTATTTCTTATATTTAAGCTCGTTTTCTTTGTACAGCTTGTACGTTTGGCAACACGTGCTCCTGTGAAACCATTACGAGTCAGTTGGCCATTGGCATCAGATTTAAGAAATGATTTTGCGATCGCCTATGAGACTTTTTTTGGCACATCTGTCACAAATAGCCCATTAACGACTTTGGTATTCTTAACTGAGGATATGGAAAGGCCCTTTCTGACAGAAAATCACAAAATGTGGTTTTTCTTTGAGCCATCTTTACGCCAGAGATTGGCTGATTTAGATAAAATGTCAGGTATGTCAGAAAGAGTATATAGCACGCTACTAGAGACTTTGCCAGCCGGAGAAGTATCGATGCAGGTAGTGAGTCGAAAACTTGCAGTGAGCACACGTACACTCCAACGTAAACTTCAAAATGAAGGTACATCATTCCAGCAAGTTCTCAATAATGTACGTGAATCTCTCGCATATCACTATTTACGCAATACTGATATGTCGAGTGCTGAAATATCTTTTCTACTAGGCTTTGAGGACTCAAATTCTTTTGCCCGAGCATTTCAGGCTTGGACTGGAAAAACTCCGCAAGCACATCGCAGCAACTTATCCTAATCAAAAAAATGGGTTATTTTGCCCGACTACGTTGGGTGGCATACGTTCCCCAACCACTGAGTAAAACTGATTTAATAAATGCCCATAACCCACTTTCCTTAGGTTTCGGCTCTTTACCTTTCCCAATCCGTTTGAGTTGTTGGGTATACCAAAGTACTTCCATAATACCCAGACTATCAATTTTTTTGATGCCAGTTTTGATGGGTTGCACTGACTGAAGACCGTTCTTACCTGCCAGTAAAGATTTGGGTACATCAGGTTCAATTGCCATAAGTCTTGCAATTCCAACAACATCACAAGCATGGGACTGCAAAGCTTGATCCATACCTTCTACAGTTCGGAATCCACCTGTTACCATCAACGGCGTTTTAACAAGTGTTCTCACTTTTTCTGCGAAATCAATAAAGAAAGCTTCGCGTGCGATTGTCGATGCTTTTTGTGGCGCTTTGGCTACTCCAGATTCGTAGGTACCACCCGATATTTCAATCAGGTCAATGCCTGCATTCGTCAATGCCTGAATTGTTTCTAAAGAATCTTGCTCGGTAAACCCACCTTTTTGAAAGTCTGCCGAGTTAAGCTTAATCGCGATAGGAAACTCTTTACCGACTTGTTTTCGGATCTCTGCATAAACTTCCATCAAGAAACGGCGACGTTTTTCTGGTGTACCACCCCACTCGTCATTTCTTAAATTGTGCAAAGGTGACAAAAACTGGTTAATCAGATAACCATGCGCAGCGTGAATCTCAACTCCACTAAATCCAGCCTTCTTACATATCGCAGCACTACGACCAAAACGCTGAATAATTTCTAAAATCTCTTCGTGTGTTGCTTCATCAGGTGTTGCAAATAAAGACTGCATTTCTGCACCAAATGGCACTGCCGATGCAGAAATGTTACGTACATTTAATCCTTTCGGTGATTGTTTTCCCGGATGATTTAACTGTGCCCATAATTGAGAACCTTGTTCGGTCACGGTTTTTGCCCATTTCTGTAAAATTGCAAAATCACGCTCATCCTCAACCACCACATTGCCAGCCTCACCTAAGGCTTTGCGGTCAATCATAATGTTGCCAGTTATGATCATCCCAATCCCTGATGCGGCCCAACGTTTATATAGTCGAACATGTTTTTCATTTGGATTATTTGAATAGCTGGCTAAGGTTTCACTGGTTGCAGCCTTCGCTAACCGGTTTGGAATGATGACACCATTCGGTAAAGTTAAAGGCTGATTCAAAAGATTCGTTTTTAATTGCAGATGAGTCATGGCTTATCTCACACAGTTAAAGAGGGTTTTGAATGGGGTTGAATAAAGTCCACTAAACTTTGAAACCACATCACATCCACAAAATTTCCGGTAATGACAAGGTCTTGTGTTTTAAGTGCAGTTAAAAAAGTGTTTACACTGTCTTTCGCTGACAACACGGCGAAGCCCTTGCTACCCGTTTTAAACGTAAAGGTAAAACTTGGTGACTTGGTTAGCCCTGAATAAGAGTTAATCTTGCCGTTTTTTACTTCGAAATAACGACCTTCACCACTTGCTGTTTGAATCTGAAAGATGACATTTTTATCTTTCACATAAGCTGCGCATTTCGGGTTCTTTTTTACGGCACGCTGCATGAGCTTGGTCAGCATCCACAGCAATAATTTAAATTTCATCATTTTTATCTTCTTGATTCATCAAATTGAATGGACCGAACTCATGGGTATTATTCATCTAAAAACTGGATTGCATGTTTTACGAAGCGTTCAGGGTACTGAAATTGGGCACCATGTCCTGCATCGGGATAAATAAATAGCTGAGCGTTTGGAAGGTTAAGTGCCATGTGATATGCATTGATGGTTGGAATCATCACATCATCGACACCATTTAAAATGAAAGTAGGTTGTTTAATCTCACGTAAATGTGCAAAAGGATCTTGTTCATCAAGTTTAGGTAAAAAATGCATATTGGCTTCTATCTGTGCCTGCATTACTTCAACTGAGCTTGGGGTATCTTGATCTTTGCGTTCATGTCGACGTTGCCAAAAGTCACGTCCCGCTTGAATAGCAGCTTCAGATCGGCCAAAAAATAAAAAGAGAAAGTCTTCTTCAGAAGGCACAGTAGTTGTTGCATGCTTTAATACCAAAGCGGCCACTTCTGGATCATCTCCACGTGGTTTGCCACCTCTTGGTCCCGTACCTAAAAGCATCAGTTTTCTGACGAGTTCAGGGTGGCGGCGTACTAAATCTTGTGCCTGAAACCCGCCCAGTGAAAAGCCTAATAGGTCAACCTGCTTTAAGCCTAATGCGCGAATGACTGCTGCCGCGTCGTCTGCCATATCTTCAATGCGAGTACGGGGCTGGCCAGTAGATGAAGCGACCCCTCGCCCATTAAACAAAATGACTTCACGCTCTTGTGCCAAACCATCAGTAATCAGTGGATCCCAATTGTCTAAACCACCTCGGAAATGCTGAAGAAAAAATAGCGGTGGCTGCTCTGTATTTGCATTACCCCATCGACGATAGGCAAAATTTGCTCCATCTACTTCAATGAATTGGGTCTCGGCTGTTTGGTGAGTAATAGTCGTCATTGTCTTTATCCTGAATTTAAGTTTCTGATTAAGCTAATTTTTATTTAGCTAAAAACGTGAGGGATTGTTTTACAAAATCATCATGAAACTGAAATATTCCCCCATGACCTGCATCTGGATAGATAACAAGTGAACTATTCGGTAAGCGCTTTGCTAAATCATAAGTATTTACTGTTGGCACCATTCGGTCATGATCACCGTTGGCAACAAGAACAGGTTGTTGAATCACAGAAAGGTCAGCAGGTTTTTTACTTCCCCATTTTTTTAATGCTTTAAGCTGGGCACGATAGGCAGAAATGGTAATTTCTTTATCTCGGTTTTCAGTACGTTCATTAATACGTTGAATAAAGGCTTTTGCAGAAGCTTTACCATTTTCTGTACGAGTGAAAAATAGATAAACCTTAGGGTCTTGACCAGTCACCATTCCACGAACTAAATCCCAATTAGAAACTCGCCCGACTGTACTAATTCCAGTACCACCCGCAGGGCCAGTTCCCGATAAAATCATTTTTCGAACCAAATTCGGCTGTTTTAGCACAATCTCTTGTGAAATCATGCCGCCCATCGAAAAACCAAATAAATCAACTTGCTTAAATCCTTTTGCTTGAATGAAAGCAATCGCATCATCTGCCATTTGTTCAATTGACTTTGCTGGTTCACCAGTCGAAGCACCAATGCCGCGATTATCAAACATAACAACATGATGTTTAGCCGCAATTCCATCAATAATTCGTGGATCCCAGTTATCTAGTACAGCAGCTAAATGATTTAAGAAAATGACAGGCGTTCCACCGTTTTGTTGACCATATTCTCGGTAAGCGAAGTTAACGCCACCTGCACTAATAAATTGAGTTGGTACATTCTTCCAATTTGTATCTTGCTCGGCGTGTTGCCCTGCTTGCGGATTACTAACAGCACTTGATGACACTTTATATGCCTGAATTGATAGTTCATTAAAAGAAACTGATGGCACAACCTCTGCCTGAGTTAAGGGAACACTAAAAATAGATATCGCCGTCAAACTCATTGCAACTGTATTTAATAAAAAATTCATTTCTCTGATCCTCAAATTTAATTCATTGATCTGATTTATCTGTTTTTTATGAGTGATCTTTCAAAGGGAGAAAAGATAAAAACAGAGTAGGTATCGATTTAATATTAACTATATATTGATAAATCACCTTTGTCACTATCTTTTTAGTACTAACTATTATTTAGTTGAATTTCTTGCAAAAATTAAATGAAATAAAAAAGGACTGCTTCGTGTTGATACACAAAACAGCCCTTAAAATTACTGATCAACAGTTCAAGACTTAAAGGTTGGATATCTCTAGGGTTCTATTACTTTAGACATTGCATATTCAGCCAAAGCAGTAATTGTTAAAGCTGGATTTACCCCAGGATTTGCTGGCATTGCTGATCCGTCACAAACCAATAAGTTTTTATATCCAAATATTTGTAAATTATGATCAATCACACCGTGAGCAGCATCTTTTCCAATGACAGCCCCACCTAAAACATGTGCTGTCGTCGGAATATCAGCTATTGCTTCTAAAATATTACTCTGCGCAACACCACCTGTATAATCAGCTACCCACTGTGCAGCCTGATTGGCAATATCAATGTATGTTGGATTTGGCTTATCACTATTCTGCTTAGTAATTAATTTATATCCAGAACCAAACCAACGCTTTTTAGGTAAAAATTGGATTGAGTTATCTAGAGATTGCATTACCAACAACGTAATCATGTGCTGACTCCACCCAATAGGTGACACTGTTTTCAGCCATTGTGTTGGATACCGCACAATTTGCCACAGCCATTTGAGTGGACGTGTTAATCGATTTCCGTTCCCCACTAAAACGGTATACATCAAACTCATAAAGTCCGCATGTCGTCCATAGGTCAAAAACTCAATATGTGTGTTTTGATCAATATGTACACTGCTACTTGCAGTAACGTCATTCCACGTTTTTAGATCTTTGGGCAATCTTACATTAAGCACAGATTCACTATTGGTACGCACCAATTGTCCTAATTTATTGCTGATATTCGGTAGTGAACCATTCAATTTACAATTGGCTAATAATTCATTGGTTCCCAGTGCGCCTCCTGCAAACACGACACCTTTAGTCGTAAACGTAATTTTTTTAGTAAAGAACAACCCTTTTGTTTGAACTGTAACACGATAGCCATCACTTCCATCTGATGCATTTAGAGGTTTAATATCAGTAACTTGATGTTCTGGAAAAATTTGAACACCTTTCTTTTCAGCAAACCATAAATAATTTTTACTTAATGAGTTTACTGCTCCGACTCGACAACCAACCATACATGCTCCACAGCGAATACATCCTGTACGCTCTGGACCTTCACCTCCAAAATAAGGATCGGGCACTTTTTTGTCTGGCTCCCCAAAGAAAATACCTGTCGGTGCACGCTTAAATCCATCACTACAACCAAAATGAGCTGCCATTTCTTTTGCAATATTTTGATTTGTGGAATCAAATTTAATTGTCTCTACGCCCAGCATATATTCGGCTTTATCGTAAAATGGCGTTAAAACCTGTTGCCAATCATCACTAAGATGATTCCACTGAGGATTTTTAAAGAACTCTGGTCTAGCCCGATAGAGAACTCCACCATAAACCGTACTACCGCCACCAACAGCAGATTGACTAGGAAAAAAAACATGGCGAAAAATTTTCATTCGCATGATCCCTTTCCATCCAATTGAAGGTACCCATAAAAATTTACTGAGTTGCCAAGTCGATTTAGGCAAGTCCTCATCTTTATAGCGTTTTCCACGTTCTAATACAGCAACTCGATAGCCTTTTTCAGCTAAGCGTAAGGCAGAAACGCTACCACCAAAACCAGAACCTATAACCACCCAGTCGTAATCAAATAATGGGCTGTCAGAAGAAGTGTTTCGCATAATAATTCCTCACTCTAGCTTGTTATCTTTTGGACAACCCATTTTTTAGATGCATGACGATATTTAGTAATTTCGACATTTTATGCTCCCTGAACTTGATATAGCCCACGAAGCTTAGGTTTATCAATTTTACCAACTGCATTTTTGGGAAGAGTCGGAAAAACAATCACTTTTTCTGGTTGCTTATAACGAGTCAAATGCTGCTTACAATACTGATTTATTTGATCAATTGAACATTCGGCATTAGGTTTCAGGGATATAAATGCCCAAACTACTTCACCCCATTTTTCATCAGAAACACCAATCACAGCCGCTTCAAAAACTTCGGATACCTCAAGCAATGTATCTTCAATTTCTTTTGGATAAATATTTTCGCCCCCGCGAATAATCATTTCTTTTAATCGCCCAACGATTGAAAGATATCCCTCATCGTCAATTCGACCTATATCACCTGTGTGTAGCCAACCATTTACAACCGTTTTGGCTGTTTCTTCTGGTTTATTCAGATAACCCCGCATAACGTTTTTACCTTGAATCAACACTTCCCCGATTTCACCAACAGATAAATGTCTTCCATTAAAATCAGCTATAGCTATTTTTTGACCGGGTAATGGCAGCCCTACCGTTCCAGCTTTTCTGATACCATTCACTGGATTTAATGTAGAGCCACATGTACCTTCCGATAAGCCATATGCCTCTACTATTGGAAAACCATATCGCTTTTCAAAATTAACGAGTAAGTCAGCTGAAGCAGGCGCAGCTCCACAGACTCCATAACGTAAACTTGATACGTCTAGCACAACCTCATTAGGCAAGGCATATAACATTGCATAAATAGTGGGCACAGCTGAAAAATAAGTCGGTTGCAAATGCTCTATATCACAAAAGAAAGTTTCTATATCAAATCTTTGACGTATCGTTACACGGCCACCAGAAGCAAGAGGAACAAGAATACTCACAACAATTCCATTGACGTGAAATAAAGGCAAAATTAAAAGGCAGTGATCTTTTTCTGATATTTGTAATCCCTCACGCCCCATTTCAGTCATCGCTATAATATTAGAATGATCTAACATGACTCCTTTTGGTAAACCCGTTGTACCACTTGTATATATTAATAAAGCCAATGCCTCAGGATTAACAACTGGAGCGTGTTGAAACTCATCACCATGCTTGAGCATAGTCACAGCTATTGAAGAGACATTATTATCAATTTTCTCACCTGTTAAATTGATGAGTAGTTTTGCTCCTGAATCCTTTAACTGATGATTTGCTTCTTTGTGCGTAAGCATAGGATTAATTGGAGTTATAGCAGCTCCTAAATACCATGCGGCGAACATGGCAACAACAAATTCAACTTGATTTGGTAGCATAAGTGCAACGACGTCACCCTCACAAATACCTTGGCTATCCATTGTGCCAGCGGCTCGAAGAACAGCTTTATGAAACTCATAATTAGTTAAAGAAATGTTCGAGTCAGAAATGCAGTGAGCATTTGGGGCTTCCTCTGCCCTTAATTTAGAAAGCATAGTAAATTGCATAGTAGTTCCTTTACAAATCTAGATGAAATCACAGCAAGTTAATTGAAATTTTGCTTAAGGAATTGAGTTTGATCGTTAACCAATTGCTCAAAAGCCTCACCTGTATAAAAATCAAAATGCCCTGCTTCATAACGTTTAATGACCCCACGTGGAGCATGTTTAACGAGTTTTAAAGTTTGGCCTGCTGGTGTAACTGTATCGGTATCACTTACACAAAAGAGTATTGGGCTTTGGATTTTAGAGGCGACTAATCCAGGTCGATATCTTAGAATTTCTGGAATAATTCTTGCGGTTAAGTAATTTACGAATTCGACGCCTTCTGGCATTAATGCTAGATACCCCTCTAACGCATCATGAGCGTTCATAAGAGCGGGCTGTCCCGGAGGAGCTGCAATTGGCACCATGACTGGCGGTAATCCAAATAGTTTTGCAAATAAATCTTTGGTTACTACTGGAATTACTCTTAAGGTATCTTTTAAGCCTAGTGCAGACGCTGAAGCTAAACCATCTGTGAATGGACATTGTGCAATTGCAGCTTTAAGTTCTGGATGTCTGCTCGCAATAGTAATTGCATGCCCTCCGCCGAAAGAACTTCCCCAAATTCCTACACGCTCACCATCAAGCGACGGATAGCTTTTTACAAATTTTAAAGCTGCTTCCCAATCATCTAATTGTCGATTTACAGACATGAGTTGGCGAGGTTCACCACCACTGTCGCCAAGATATCGATAGGTAAAGGCTAAAGCAGCAATACCCGCTTGGGCGAAACGTTCTGCAAAAGCATCTAATCTCATTTCTCGGATTGCACCAATACCATGCCCAAGCACAACTACAGGAGGTTTGGTTACCCCTTTAGGTAAAAATAGCCATGCAGAACAATAAGTTTCACCTGAATCAAAACGAATATCTTCTTTAATAACCTGATACTTAGAAGCATTTACTTGATTTTTATTCATTTTTTATTTCCTTCAGACGCTAATGGAAGTGAGCCACTCTTTAAAGTTTCTTGAAATACTTCAGCATCATAGAAAGGTAATTTTTTACGTTGATCGGTTTGCTCTAAATAGCCTTTCATGAGCTTTTGTGCTGTCTCTGTTGGGGATATATGAATAAATTCAGTTCGCTCTCTATGCAGACCTTCTTCTAATGTTTCCGACCCACCAAAATATGCCGCACGCTTAATTGCAGCGCGTGCTGTTTTAGGACGTTTACTCAAATAAATTGCTCGCTCTAAAGCTTTATCTATCAACTGATCTTTAGGCACGACTTCATCTACATAGCCAATTTCTAATGCAACTTTTGGAGATACAGGTTTTCCTTCAAGCATCATCATTAACGCTCGATGAGTTCCCACTAATCTCGTTAATCGCTGAGTCCCTCCACCACCTGGATTAATACCCAGTAAGACTTCAGGTTGGCCAATGACATAATTGCCATCAGCCATAATTCTGATGTCACAGGCTTGTGCAAACTCGCTACCCAAACCCAGAGCAGAGCCATTTAATGCTGCGATAAAAATCACACCACTTCTATTCATTCGTAAAAAAGTTTCATGCAATTTATCTAATTGCATACCACCATCTAAAGGGGTAAGTTCCGCTAACTGCTCTAAGCCTGGAACCCCTCGAATACTTTTAGATGTACGTGCAACCAAAGAAGAAGTTTTTAGCCCCAGCTTTGGAATACTAGCTCCACCTTCTTGCAACCAA
Source organism: Acinetobacter sp. GN11 (assembly GCF_054823985.1). NCBI lineage: Bacteria > Pseudomonadati > Pseudomonadota > Gammaproteobacteria > Moraxellales > Moraxellaceae > Acinetobacter > Acinetobacter sp. GN11. The sequence goes on from NZ_JRVL01000051.1 coordinate 14,075, forward strand.
CGGACATCAGCATGGGCAATAAAATAATCTGGATGATCTCCAGTAAAAATTACTGCCTCAACAGATGTATGCTTTTTTTCAAGGTCATCTAATAGTTGAGATAACTCTTCAGCCATATCTAGTCCCATTAACTGATAAGGACCACCATCTAAGTGAGCAATGAGCACATTGTCATGAGTTTCCAATTTAATGTGCTTTCTCTGTATTCCACTATTAATCATTTCAGAACCCTTCTTTATTTGACTAACATTAGCCTTGCTATTACTTGTATTTAACGACTGAGAATAATGACTACAGGCCGCTAAACTTATTGCTACTGCTGACAAAACAGCACTTTTAAGTATCTTCATGATGCAATCCTAGTCACCACATTTTATGTCTCTAAGCTCGATATCTCGCTGGAAGAATCCGTTCAGCTTTGCTTAACTTTTATTTAAAAAATATGAAATTAGTAGCTCTTAAGCATTAACAATAACATTGTTATGGTTTAATATAACAATGTTATTTTTATTGCGCAATAACTTTGTTATGGAAAAAAAAAGTCCTCGTACACGTTTATTAGAAGCAGCAATGCGAATAATCGAAAACCAAGGTCCTTCTCAAATTAAAGCGAGAACTGTTGCTTTAGAAGCAGGTCAGTCCACTATGGGTGTTTATACTCACTTTGGCGGGGTGCCTGAGCTGCTGCAAGCCATAGCTGACGAAGGATTTACCCAACAAGCTCGTTTATTTAAAAGTATAGAAAACACAGACGAGCCAATGACAAACATGTGTTTAATGGCTTTAGAATGCCGAAATTTTGCTATGGCTAATCCGCATCTTTATGATTTGATGTTTGGCTTGTCTATTCAGGGAAGATATACACCTCTTCGGAGAAGTGAAGCTTCAGCCAATGAAAGTACAGAAGCATTTAAAAATTCTTATTCATACTTACGTCAAGAATGTCTCAATCTGATAGAAGCAAAATATATTCGAGACATTGACCCTGATGTGATGGCAGCACAGTTATGGAGTGCACTGCATGGATTTATTATGTTAGAGCTTGGGCAACATTTTACTAGTTGCCCTAATCCCACCACCGAAATTCTAATTCCAATGTGTATTAATCTAATAGTTGGATTAGGCGCAGAAGCACAAATAGCAGAAAATGCGGCAAATAAAGCTTTAACTATATGGAATTCAAAGAATATCGTATAAAGCTAGCTATATAAAATGATGTCAACCGAGGCATCATTTTATACAATATTCAAGTTATTCTAAAAACTGAATTACCTTTCCCACAAAGTCTTGATGAAATTGAAATATTCCTCCGTAACCTGAGTCTGGGTAAGTAATTAATAAAACTAAACCAAGCGTTTCAAATTCAATCGCATCATCAGCCATTGCTTGAACAGTAGCTGAAGTTTTTCCTTGTGAACCGCCAACACCCCGATTGTCAAAGATGATGCTCCACTTTTCTTTAGCAATCCCATCAATGGCTCTAGGATCCCAATCATCAATTACAACACTAAAATGATTTAGCAGAATAATTGGTGTGCCTTCTTTTTCCCAAATTCACGATAAGTAAATAAAGTTCCATCGACATTGAGCTTTAAGGTTGGTGAATGATTTGCAGAGCTTTTATTTTTTGTATGCAATTTCTTTCTTCATTAATTTTGAAATTGGTTTGAAAATCGTATGAGCCAATAAAAACTAGAAATAAATTCGATAAAAGTCACTATCATTTTAGTAGTAACTATTTTGTTTTTAGATTATGATGAAAATATCAAGGTGAAACTGAATAGCGAACACCTTCAAATTGGAAAAAATGGTATGACTGGTAAAGTAGTTCTAATTACAGGCGCATCTTCTGGTATTGGTTTAGCAACAGCAAACCTTTTACATGAGGCTGGATTTATTGTTTATGGCACAAGCCGACAAGCAAAAGATTCATCAAAATACAAATTCCATCTTATTGAGTTAGATGTAAATCAAGATGATTCAGTTGCCCAAGCCGTTGAGAAAGTCATCTCAAGCGAAGGAAAAATTGATGTCTTAATTAATAATGCTGGGTTTGCAATAGCACCTGCTGGCGCCGAAGAAAGTTCAATGCAGCAAGCACAGGCTATTTTTGACACCAACTTTTTTGGTGCGGTTCGAATGACTCGTGCTGTGATTCCACATATGCGCCAGAAACACTCAGGATTGATCTTAAATATCAGTTCAATTCTTGGGCTTTTACCTCTGCCTTTTGGTGCACTTTACTCTGCATCAAAACATGCACTTGAAGGTTACTCTGAATCTTTAGATCACGAATTAAGATCTCAAGGCATTCGTGTGTCACTTATTGAACCCGCTTACACCAATACGTCTTTGGGAGTAAACTTACTCGAAGCAGACAATAAAATTTCTTTTTACGATCAAACTCGTGAAAAGCTACATAAACAAATGATTAATTCAATTAATAAGTCAGATGACCCGAGTGTGGTTGCCAATACAATTTTAGCGGTCATTCAAAGTCAACATGTTGTGCAACGCTACACAGCAGGAAAAACTGCAAAAAGCTTAAAAGCGTTAAGACGATTTGCACCTGCAAAGATCTTTGACAAATTAATTCACCGCAGCTTGAAAGTTTAGAACAAACCCAAGCCTATAAAACTTTAAAATAATTTTGAGAAATAGAGGTTTCAAATGAAAGCAGCCTACATTAGCCGTTATGGCAATATTGATGATGTACAATTCGATGAACAACCCAAGCCTTCTGTAACCGAAGATACCGTGCTTGTTAAAGTTCATGCAGCAAGCATCAACCCTCTCGACTTAAGAGTTTTAGAGGGTGAATTTAAAGCAATTCTTCCAGTGAAGTTTCCTTTAATATTAGGGAACGATTTTGCAGGTACAGTCGTAGAAGTTGGATCGAATGTAAGCCAGTTTAAAGTGGGTGATGAAGTTTATGCCAAGACCGATTTAAACGGCGCATTTGCTGAATATACGATCGTTCAACAGTCTTCACTTGCGCTTAAACCGCAAAATATTTCGATGGAACAGGCAGCTGCCCTACCTTTAGTTGCCCTAACGTCATGGCAAGCACTGGTTGAAATTGCAAAAGTTAAAGCTGGTCAAAAAGTACTTATTCATGCAGGTTCTGGCGGTGTGGGTTCAATTGCAATTCAACTTGCCAAGTCTCTTGGCGCTACGGTTGCAACCACAACCAGTGCCAAAAACAGTGGTTGGGTAAAAGAGCTAGGTGCTGACATTATCATTGACTATAAAACAATGGACTTTGAGCAAGAGCTTAAAGACTACGACGTAGTTTTAGATACACAAGGCGGAAAAACCTTAGAAAAATCACTAAACGTTCTTAAACGTGGTGGACGTCTTATTAGTATTTCAGGGCCACCTGACCATGCTTTTGCAGAGGTAATTAATCCAAACTGGTTCCTAAAATGTGTTATTCCGATATTAAGCTGGTCAATTCGACATAAAGCAAAAAAACGCGGCATTACCTATTCATTTCTATTTATGCAGCCAAATGGTCAACAGCTCTCAAAAATTACCGAACTGGTAGAAACTGGAAAAATTAAACCTGTGGTTGACCAGACCTATGGCTTTGTTCAAATCAAAGAAGCGCTTCAATATGTAAATACTGGCCGATCAAAAGGGAAAGTGGTTTTGCAATTTGATGAATAAGGTACATAGCTCAAATATTATCTAGATTACGCAAGGGTTCGAATGAGTATATAGCCGCTCATATGTCGGCTATATACTATGAATAAGATAAATTAAAAGGTCTTATTCATTATCTTTGAGCCTGAAAGAAGCAATATTCGTACAAGCTTTTATTTAGTTAAGTTCTTTTATTGTAGATAAAAAAGTTAAGGCTTGCTCAGTTGAGCCTTCATTTAGTGGACTATGTTTATGGTTAAAATAACGTAAGCAGGCACCAATTATATCGTCAACCTTAGGCACACGGTCTTGTCGAGCTGCTCGGAAATAATCTTTGAAACGAAAACGATGTGGTAATTGCGCATCTTGTTCTACTAGATTTTCAACAGCAACATAAGCCAAAACAATAAATAGAGGGAACGTGAAAACTGCGGCCCCCACTCGAAGTACATTACTATTGCTAAAATATCTAAACATTGCATCGGCTACTTCACGGTGCTCAACCTCTTCAGCCCCGTGCCATTGCAATAACCGTAACATTTCCACATCGACAGGTGCTTGTTGTAATCCCTCTGCATTGAGAACCCAATGTCCTAACACTCCAGTCAGATGTTCGGCAGCAGCCACCATTGCTAATCGGGTCGTTAGCCACATTGACTTTAAGCGTGGATGCTTCAATTCATAGCCTAATGGTTTTGGGCCAATCATGTCATTAAATATCCAATTCGTCATCTGGGTATAACGACTTAAATCAATCCCTAACGCCTCTATATGCCGTGTTCCGAGAGTGTGCCCATAACTATGAGCACCCTCTTGTTTAATGAAAGCAATTGCTGCCTCTTTAAGTTTTTCATCTTGAATGTAAGGCAATGCATCTCTAAACGTCTGACAAAACCAACGTTCTGGTGCCGGTGTAATCGGATTAATTGAATTTAATATTTGTGAAACTATTGGATCGTCATAAATCCAATGCGTTGGCGTTTCAGTAAAATTAAATACAGGACGCCGCGGAACAATCACATGGTTTTGTCTGATTAAACTATTCATGATAACAAATCCTTATCTATCAAAAGCGTTTCCCATTAATCCTGAGTCAAAATGTTAAAGCCCATACGTGGACCAAAGGCAATCAATGTTCGCACTAAGCCCTGAATCGCTTTGGGTTGTTGCCCACTGCTAATACGGCGAAATTGCGAAGCATGCCAAGCGAGTTGCAAATAGGCATCTACTGGTTTGTATCCAATGGCTGGAATTTTTGCAGGTTTTAATACCGATTTTCCGGCTAACAGTTGTTTGGCTAAATCTGGTTGTATTGCAAAAGGTCGAGCCAACCCAACTAAATCGACCGTACCATTGGCAACAATATGGTTCATAAAATCTACATCGCGCAGTCCACCTGTTAACATCAGTGGTAATTTGCTTTGTTTGCGAAGTGCGGTGGCATAGTCAATAAAATATGCATCACGCTGAGCAGAACGATCTGGTGCATAGCCTAACTGTGCAGGAGATTCATAATTCCCGCCTGAAATCTCTAAGAGATCGATCCCTTCTGCTTCTAAAGCTAATGCAATTTGTAGAGACTCTTCCTGACTTAAGCCGCCCTTTTGAAAATCGGCAGAGTTGAGTTTTACGCTTAATATTTTGTCTTTGCCTATTGCAGCTCGTACAGCTCGAACCGTTTCGATCAACATACGGCATCGATTTTCAGGACTTCCTCCCCACCCATCTGTCCGAACGTTAGCCAAAGGTGATAAAAATTGCGAGAGTAAATAACCATGTGCTGCATGTACCTGTACGCCATCAAACCCTGCTTTAACAGCAAGCTCTGCGGTTGTAGCAAAGCGTTTAATTTGCTCTAAAATATCTGCTTCAGTCATTGCTCGTGGAATACGAATAATATTCATAGCAGGTAAATCAAGCCCGACTGCTGAGGGCGCGATCGGCTTTTTCAAAAGTGGCAAAACCGCAACACGGCCCGGATGGTTAATCTGCATAATAATTTTGCTGCCATTGGCCTTAGCAGCCTGAGCCCATAACTTATTTGCTTGTAAAAATTGCTCATCTTGCAAAACGACATTTCGTGGCTCAACAAAGGCACGATGGTCAATCATCACATTGCCCGTAACTAACAACCCAGCTCCACCCCTTGCCCATGCTGCATAGAGTTGCTGTAAGTCTGTGGTGGGTGAGCCGTGTCGATCAGCCAATTGTTCACTCATGGCCGACTTTGCAATACGGTTGGGTATGGTTATGCCACATGCCAATTTTAATGGTTGCTGTAATGGAGAATTTGTAGATGTAGACTGTGCCATGATAATTATTCCTAAAATTGTTTGTTCTGTGAGTACTGCACAAGCATCAACTTTTGATTATTTCAGCAGCTCTTCATTGAAATATTGTTTTTTTAATAAGTTCATCATGTCCCGATTGTCATGCTGCCAAGGGTGAAAATCTGCGGAGAAAAAGTCGAGATAATGTCTGCCAATCCGTCTGACTAAACCTTGTTTTCCAAACAAATAACGGAAACCTTGATAAAGTTCTTTTAAATCTCGTTGTTTGCCAGAAGCTCGTAACAGTTCGGTTGTTCCTCTGGTGGTAATGATAAGAAAAGAAAGTGTGGTTTCTAACATCACCAATCGTAAGAAATAAGGTCTATTGACCAAAGACTGATACACATCAAAAGCCACAGCTTTATGTTCGGTTTCCTCAATCGCATGCCATGCCCAGATTTTTCTGACATGGGTATTAAACAATGTTAAATCTTGGGGTGCGGTACTAATAAAATAGTCAGCTAAAATAGCTGTGAGGTGTTCCATACATACGGTGCATGCAAGCTGATGAGCTGTAGAGAATTGCTCCTGCATCAAGCGATTCATCTTTTTAAAGCGCTTATAAATTCGGTCTACGGGATAACCCTTTTTCAGCATGACAGCATTGAGCACGTCATGTTCTTTACCGTGATGTGCTTCTTGACCAATAAAAGCACGGACTTGTTTAAGCAGAACAGGATCTTCAATTTTTGCCTGATAATTACGTACACTATGAATAAATTGACGTTCACCATCTGGAAATGCGCTCGATAATGCAGTCAACAACATCGTAAGTAAGGCATTGTTATCAAACCAGAACTCAGGAATTTCATCCGGAAAAGTAAAATCCATTGTTCTTACAGGAATATCAATTGAAGCCGAGATTTTAGAAAAATCTTGTGTTTGTTTTGACTTAAAGAACGCATTCATCTTTATTCTCCAGTTATAAAACGCGAGGATTAAATTGGCGCAATAAAAATAACGGCGTGCGTAGACGAGGTATTTGAATTGGAGGAATTAATCCACCCGATAAATCAACTCGATGTAATCTAGCCTCAACAACTTCGCCCAATCCCATATCATGTAAAGGATCGTTTGCTGTACCTGTAAAGCGTAGGTTCATTTCAACCTGACGCACTTCAACTGGATGCTCTTTCGGGGTAAATCGAACTTCGCGTGGTAAACCAATTCCTAACCCACCCGTAATATTCCGATGCGGTAATCCTAAAATTGGAGGTGCATCATCAATGACTTCACCAAGCTTAGCTTCCATTTCAATGAGCGTTGTACCGCGGCGTGAGGCATTGCTAACAATACGTTTGCCGTCATTTTCCCAACTAATCTCACCCATCTTTTTAGGATAGCCAAGCAACTCACGTCCAATAATCATGGCGCGATCATCGTCTAAAATCATCCAAGGGCAAAAGATCCCTGTTTTATTGCCTACTTTAATATGAACAAATAAACCCGCTTCATGGTAAGCACCCGTATAGACATTTTCTGGGAAATACGCACAAAACAGATCGGCTCTGGCAGGTTTAACCAGTGTCATTCCAGATGGTAACCAGCGCGCCATTGCTTTTTCATCAACTTCAACAACAGCAGTCAAATAGTGGGCATTGTGATAAAGCTTATTGCCAAGATTGGCTAAACCCACAGGCACACGTAAGTCATTAATCAACTGTTTCATGGGCTTAATCTCGAAAATACTTGTTTAAGAATGGGCAGCAAAATAATGCGTGGTGTGTAACGCCCTCCAAAGGTTTGGGCCTGTGCCACGAAACCCGGAATCACAATTCGACAATTCCGATCCATTCCTTGAATGGCTTCTTTGGCAACGCGTTCTGCTGTTACCCAAACGAGACCTCCACCAACACCATCAATTTTTGTAATGCCTGCAACTTCATTAAAACCAGTTTTGGTTGGCCCCGGAGCCAGTAGCGTACAGCTAACCCCTGTCCCTTTAAGTTCGCTATGTAATGACTCAGCAAAAGAGTTGGCAAATGCCTTAGTTGCTGCATAAGTTGCATTTGCTGGAGTTGGCTGATGACCAGAAGTTGACCCGACAATAAGTATTGCCCCAGCTTTTCTTTTAATCATTTGTGGCAACACAGTTAAAGTCAGGTCATGAATTGCCACCGTATTAACTTCAACTTCTTCACGCTCTCGGTCTGCATCTAAATCTTGCAAACAACCAAAAGTCGCAAATCCAGCGTTATTACAAAGAATGGCTACTTCAATATTTTCTAAATAATCACGAAATTTAGCTCGCGCCGCCCGATCACCCAAATCACATGGATATAAATCTACGGATATTTGATATTCGGCTTTTAATTTTTCAGCAAGTGCCTCTAATTTTTCTACACGGCGAGCCACTAAAACTAAAGAATAGCCCCGTACAGCAAACTGTTTTGCTAGCTGTTCACCAATGCCCGATGAAGCGCCAGTAATCACAACTCGAGAGGAAGCTTGTGGAATAGGTAAGCTCATAATTGATGCTCAAAATACAATAAATTAATTATTCCGAACTTTTAACTTGAGCGTGAGATGCAGATCAGACATACTGATAATCATTTTCGGCCATAATAAAAAATAATATGAAAGATCCTTATGGGCTTTCCAAAGCCAGTATTCCCATTTCTTATGCGCATTTGTTATTAGAAATCATGGTCGACAAAGGATTTTCTGCGCTTGAAATTTTGAAGAAAAGTAAAATTCCCTTAAACCTTTTAGATCAATTAGATGCGCGAATTACTCCTGTGCAGTGGTCTAAACTGGCATGGGAAAGCTTGTTATTGTCGAAAGATTCTGGCTTGGGATATGAATATGGGCTAAAACTGCGTTTAACTGCTCATGGCCCGATGGGATATGCCTTAATGAGTAGCCCAAACTTACATCAGGCTCTCGATGTTTCAACGCAATTCTTTAACATGCGATTAAAAGATTACCGCATTGCTCTGCTAGACGATCATGAATTTTCTATTATTGAAATTAAAGAAACTCATCCTGTTGTCAGCAATCAGCCCACGCAAGTGGAAAAGCTTAGACGATTTTTTTATGAATGTTTGATGATTGGCGTGATTCAAGCTGGTCAATTTTTGATAGAGCATGACTTTACTGAAATTGAGTTATGGGTGGATTGGCCAGAACCTACCTATCACAAAGCCTATCAGCATTTATTGCCACCTATTCGATTTAATCAAGCAACTAATCAAATTCGATATAAAAAACAGCTTCTAGATTTACCCATTAAAATGGCAGATCCGATTGCCTTTAAACAAGCTCTGGCGCAGTGTGAAGCTGAACAAATCCGTTTTTCAGAGCAAATTAAAGATATATGCCTGACCGTAAAGGCCGAACTAAACTTAAAACCACAGGTGGGTTATCCCTCATTTGATGAAATTGCGACTCGCTTAAACATGTCTAGTCGAACATTACGGCGCCATTTGAACCAAGTCGGTTCTTCATATCTGCAACTGCTTGAAGAAGCTCAACAAAAAGAAGCAGAACATTTGTTACTCCATAGTGATATGGATATTCAAGAAATTGCGCTTTATCTGGGCTATATACAACCTACAAATTTCACACGAGCTTTTAAGAAATGGACAGGTCAAACACCCATTACTTTTAGAACGAATCAATAATGTGGATCTAACAAAATAAATCTTGCTCTCTCATTATTTTTATGTATGATTGAGTAATCACTCAATTAATGTATTTATATATGGCTCGTCCACGCAGTGAAGATAAACGTAATGCAATTTTAAGTGCTGCTATTGAAACATTAGCAGAGCTTGGCGAGCGTGCGTCTACCTCAAAAATTGCAAAAGTCGCTGGTGTAGCAGAAGGTACTTTATTTACCTATTTTAGCAATAAAGAAGAACTGCTGAACCAGTTATATCTTTCACTCAAGGCTGAACTACGTCAGGTCATGATGCTTGGTTACCCTGCTGATTCTGACCTACAAACACAAATGTCACATATCTGGCAAAGCTATTTGGACTGGAGTTTAGAAGCTCCTCTTAAACGTAAAGTCATGGCACAGCTTTCAACCTCGGAACAAATTACTGAGCAAAGCAAACAAATTGGTATGCAAACCTTTTGTGACCTCACCCAAAACATTCAAGAACGTATTAACGATGGCAAATTAAGAGATTATCCACCGTTATTTATTGCTTCAATTTTAGGTGCGCTTGCCGAAGTTACACTTAATTTTATTGCCCAAGACCCTTCTCAAACCGAGCGTTATCGTAAATCTGGTTTTGAAGCGTTTTGGCATGCAGTTTCAATTTAGATAAAAGTTAAGGATGCACGGCGTCCTTATTTTTAAACCAATTAATGAGTGAGCAAATACTCATTTAAATAAATCAAAATAAGCACTTAGCCCAAGTTCTTATTTGCACATATAGGTTTGTTCCAATAAGGAAAAACAAGATGACTATTTCAAACACAACAGACTTGCCTTCTCCCTTAATGCCATCTCAACAGCACAATGGCAAATTTAGAAATACGCGTCCAAATCAACACAAACCTTCTTTTGGCAAAACGCTTCAGCTCATGTGGAAGTTTCTATTTAACAAACCAAAAGATACCGTTCCAAACAGAGAAATTCCTGTTTTAAGTTTGTCGAAAGAACAGTTGTTAAGTGCACCCGATCGCTCTCTATTTCGTTTGGGCCACTCAACCATCTTGTTAAAACTGCAAAATGAATTTTGGTTAACCGACCCAGTTTTTTCAGAGCGTGCATCACCTTTTCAGTGGCTTGGACCAAAACGGTTCCACCAACCACCAATTAGTATTGCTGACTTACCGCCCATTAAAGGCGTGATTTTGTCGCATAACCACTACGACCACCTCGACTACCATGCAGTTATGCAACTTAACGATAAAGTTGAGCATTTCTTAACACCGCTTGGTGTGGGTGACACACTCATTAAATGGGGAGTTCCAGCAGAAAAAGTTCAACAACTTGATTGGTGGGATACTACCCATGTAGATGGACTAAAATTGGTGGCTACTCCTGCTCATCATTTTTCAGGCCGTGGTATGGGTGATAGCAATACGACGCTTTGGGCTTCGTGGGTGATTATTGATAATGACTTACGGATATTTTTTAGTGGTGACACAGGCTATTTCGATGGGTTTAAAGAGATTGGACACCGTTATGGCCCATTTGATCTGACCATGTTAGAAACTGGTGCTTATGACCCTGAATGGCCTGATGTTCACATGCAACCAGAGCAAACTTTACAAGCACATATCGATTTAAAAGGTCGTCATTTATTGCCTGTGCACAACGGTACTTTTGATTTGGCACTTCATGCTTGGGATGATCCGTTTGAACGTATTGTCGGTTTAGCTAAAGAAAATGCGTTAGCGATTAGCACACCTCAAATGGGAGAACTCTTAAACTTAAATGAACCAAATGTCGAAAATTATTGGTGGCGTTCGTAGTTTTATATAAATAAGCCGAACACTCATTTGTAGTATTCGGCTTGTCTTATTCATAACTTTGAGTAATTTTCACGACGCATTCTTTTCTAGCTCTACTACTATTGCTAAAGCCGTCTTTCTAGCTGAAAAAGGGTTTTGACCTGTAATTAACTTGCCGTCTTGAACTACATATGGTGCAAAGGGAATAAAAGCTTTTTCATAATGAGCGCCATATTCTTTCGCTAACTCTTCGGCATTGTACGGCACTTTTTTTGCTACCCCTGCCAGAACCTCTTCACTCCAAGCAAAGCCTGTTAACTTCTTATCTTTTATCAGTCGCTCACCATTTGAAAGTCGTACATTGAGCAAGCCACAATAGCCATGACAAACACTTGAAACGATACCGCCATTTTCATAAATATTTTTGGTGATTTCTTGAAGTTCAGGGTTATCTAAAAAATCCCACATCACACCGTGACCACCTGTGTAATAGATTACGTCATAATCTTGCCCATTAATATCGGAAGGCTTAAACGTATTTGCCAGCAGTGTAATAAAAGCTTGGTCCTTTTCTCGGTCTTTGACAGATTTATCTGCCACTAAAGGCACAAGCGATTTTGGTTCAATTGGAGTTTTTCCGCCATTTGGGCTAACAATATCTTGTATGTAACCTTGCTTTTCAAATTCATCATAGGCATGGGTGAGTTCGCCTAACCACAGCCCTGTTGGTTCATCTACATCCTTATAACGTGAAATATTGGTCACGACATGCAATATGCGTTTAGACATTTTCTCACCTCATTTTTCATATTTATAATTCTATTCTTTCATCTATCAAAGCATAGAAAGCTGTTACTTAAAGTGTGTGGTTAGTAAAGTTATGAACCTTGCTTTTACACTACTATAAGTCTAAAGTTAACTTTAATGTCAATAGAGTCTGTGCCATGAATATTAGCGAGTTATCGAAACTAAGCGGCTTAAGCACCCCTACAATTCGTTACTATGAGCAAATCAAACTCTTACCTAAAGCAAAAAGAAAATCGAATGGTTATCGTGAATACACCGATAACGATTTGAAGCAACTTTCTCTTATCCAACAAGCCCAGCAAGTTGGGTTTTCTTTAGCAGAAATTAAAGCTTTTTTGCCTTCAAAAGTTGCCACTTGGAACCATGATGCACTTATTCAAACAATTGAATTAAAAATTCAAGAAATAGAGCTTTTAGAACAAAAACTCAAGGTGAGTAAGCAAAACTTACGTACCATGATTAATGCCATTAATGACAAACCCGATGAAATTACCTGCGAGCAAAATGCAGAACGACTCATGAATCTCTATTTCGACAAAGCAAAAACACCGTAATTTTTTAACAACTCTATTGACCTTAAAGTACACTTTAAACATACGATGGATAACAGGTGATAAATGAGGAACCTGTGATGTTTAAAGTTTGGGATTTTCAGCGTTGGTTAACCATTATTTTTGCCATTTTTTTGACTACACATGTGGTACATGCCGCTGAGTCAAATAAAGCTCAAAGCCTTACCAAAGCAAACGGAAAAATTTTAGTCGTAATGACCAATCACTCGGCTTACCCTTCCCGTTCGGATAAAACAGGACTTTGGCTGACTGAACTCACTCATTTTTACGATGTCGCTTTGGCTGCTGGTTATGAAATGGATTTTGTAAGTCCTTTAGGTGGTGAAATACCTCTAGATGAACGTAGCCTAAAATCGATTTACCTAGACAAATCTGCCCGTCAGCATTTAGCCGACTCAGCCTTTATGCAGCGGTTAAAAACAACGCTGGCTCCAAGTGCCATTAATCCTAGCCAGTACAAAGCCATTTACTATACGGGTGGGCACGGCACCATGTGGGATTTTCCAAACAATAAAGCTTTGCAGAATATTAGTGAACAAATCTATCGCCAAGGTGGAGTCGTTTCAGCAGTATGTCATGGTGTGGGTGGTTTATTGCCTTTACAGGATGAAAATGGCAAACCCTTAATTGCAGGTAGAACCGTTACTGGTTTTGCAAATATTGAAGAAACACTTTCAGGTATTAAGTCTCAAGTTCCATTTTCTTTACAAAACGGACTTATTGAACATGGAGCAAACTACAAAGAAGCGTTTATTCCATTTACGTCTTATGTGGTTTCGGACGACAGAATTATTACTGGACAAAACCCTCAGTCGAGTAAAGAAATTGCTGAAACAGTTGTTAAGCGTTTAAGCAGTATGCAATAAAGCTAAAAAGACGAATTATAGACCAGCACTGTAATTCGTCTTTTCCATACAAATATTATAGAAAAAATCAGCTTATCTTTTGATAGTGAAGACCTATCGCGCCAGAAGCAAAAGTTTTATTTTCAATGAGTTTAAGATTGGTTTTTTGCTGAATGCCTTGAAACAGTGGCAAGCCGCTACCAATCAGCACGGGCGAAACTGTAATTTTATATTCATCGATTAAACCAAGTTGCATCAAATAGTGTGCGAATCGAGGACTCCCTAGAATTACCATATCTTTGCCCGATTGCTGTTTCAGCTTATTAATTTCTTCTTCAACATGGTCTTTTACAAGACGGGAATTATTCCATTCAACCGTATCTAAAGTAGTTGAAAAAACGATTTTTTCAGTCTTTTCAATCCACTCAGCATGATTTCGTTCGTGCTCCGAAGCTTCTGGATTTGAAAGCATTGCTGGCCAGTAATTATGCATCATCTGGTAAGTCACACGTCCCCAAATCACCGTATCGGCAGTGCTCAAAATCTCTTTTGCATGATTTGCTAAATCGGCATCGTAAGCAATCCAGCCTATGTCCATTGCCCCATTTGGACCTTCGACAAAACTGTCAAGCGATGCATGTAGAAATAGTATGAGTTTTCTCATTATTTACATTCCTTTGTTATGAAAAAAATTTATCGCTTTTTAGTATATTCAATTTGAATTATTTCTTATGGTGTGTTTTGTTTTCTGCTTTTCTTTTACCTATATAAAGCTGTATTTATTTGAAATATTTATAAATTACCCGAACAAGAATGACTCCTTATTCGGGACTATCTATAAACGTGCTGTTTTAATAAAGGCTTAATTAATAACCAATGGACCAGAACCCGGCAACTCGGTCACTAGCTTATAACCCATCAGTTTTGCTGGTGTATATGTACCACCTTTAACCGTATTTTTGAGTAAATAATCCACCACAGTCAGTGAGCCATTTACGGTAAGGCTATACGCATTTTCCGTTTGGATGCGGGCAGTTTTGATTTCCCCACGTGAATTTCTGGCTTCACCCCAAACATAAGTAGGTACTTTTGCGCGGAGTTCCTCATTTGGCCCCACAACCGTTTTTTCAATACGCGACTTAATAAACTTTTGTACAGCATTGATTTTTAATATTGGACGTACATAGTTCATCATTTTCGCACCAAAAATCATTTTGGGAAATGCGGGTACAAATACTTCAATGTTTGGAATACCCGTTGTATAGAACGCTGTAGATACATCTCCCCACGGAACACTCATAGCACTTTTTTTACCGTCACCAAAATCAATGGTCCGAACATAATATGCTAATGGAACGGTAGTAATTTTTCCATTTTTCCGAATTTTTCCGCCTTCGGCCATGCCTTCTGTACTTGTTTTAGCAGTACCTGGTGAAAACCCTGTTCTAGAGTCAAAACCAAGTGCTAAATGGGTCGCATCTGGCAATGCTTCTTTGAGCGCGGCAGCGATACAATCTGTCGGAATCACATCGAAACCAACACCCGGACAAAGCACAATATCGGCTTTTTCAGCTTGGCTGTTAAGAGACTGTGCCAGTTCAAATACAGCGATTTCACCCGTAATGTCGAGATAATGAGCACCAGCTTTTATACACGCTTCCATCATGGGTTTTGATGTCGCTGAAAATGGCCCTGCACAGTGCATAACCAGTTTAAAGCCTTGCAGTTGCTCACTGACCGCATCTACGTTATCAAGTCCAAAAGCTTTATAGTCTAGTTCCAACTCTTGAGCTAATGTTTCAACCTTAGCTTTGTTACGACCAGCCAAAGTTGGTTTTAGACCTTGGCGTACAGCTTCACGAGCGATTAACTCGCCCGTGTAACCATTTGCTCCATAAATTATCCAGTTTGAATCGTTAAGATTTGTCATAATACAACTCACTTATTAAGAAGCAAATGTATAGTCACGCATGCCTTTTTTGTATTGGCGGGTACGGCATGACATAGCTGATTGTTGCAAAATTAGAGCCCAAGCTGGTGATATATTTGGATTTGCCTTTTTACCAGAACTCAGCTTACTGAACTGGAATTTGACCACAGCCATATTCGCAAGTGAAGCTAGCATTTTATTTTCCCACGTAATTGGCTTGAGTTCAGGTGCAACATTTTGACCTTGTTTCCAAGCGTTTGGCAGATTAGGTTCAATCGCTAAAGCTGTGGCAATACCGACCATATCTACACCACTTTCAACTACCTGCTCTGCTACCTGTTTACGGCGTATGCCACCTGTCACCATAACAGGCATTTTGGCAACTTTACGAATTTCTTGGGCAAACTCTAAAAAATAAGCTTCACGAGCAAGTGTTCGGCCATCACGTGCTTGACCTTGCATTGCAGGCGCTTCATAGCTACCGCCTGAAAGCTCAACTAAATCGACTGCATGTTCATTTAGCATTTTAACCACTTGTTGAGCATCTTCAGCGCTAAACCCACCACGTTGGAAATCGGCTGAATTTAGTTTTACTGCAACAGTAAACTGAGGTGAAACCACTTTACGAACTGCTTCCACAATTTCAATTAAAATCCGAGCGCGGTTTTCTAAAGAACCACCCCATTGATCTTGGCGTTTATTGCTGAGTGGTGAAAGAAACTGGCTTAATAAATAACCATGCGCTGCATGAATTTCTACGCCGGTAAACCCTGCTTTTTCACCTAAACGCGCCGTGTTTGCAAAACGCTGAATCACCTCGGCAATCATAGATTCAGTCATTTCAATTGGTGTATTAAAGCGATTTGACATTTTGCCTAAATCTAAAGCAACAGCAGAAGGCGCCCATGTTTGTTGCCCTAAATTTGACTGCATTTGACGCCCTGGATGGTTAATTTGAAGCCAAATCTGAGCGCCTTTTGAACGACCAATTTGTGCCCATTTTTTAAAAGTATCTAGATGCTTTTCATCTTCAAGCACTACGCCGCCCGGTCCAGTCATCGCTCGGCGGTCTACCATCACATTTCCAGTAATGATTAGACCTACGCCACCATTTGCCCAAGCTTGATATAAACGCATTAATTCTTCTGATGGTGCATGGTTTAAATCAGCCATGTTTTCTTCCATTGCCGCTTTAGCAATACGGTTAGGAACA
>NZ_JRVL01000331.1:0-1641 GCF_054823985.1 Acinetobacter sp. GN11
AAGGATAAACATTCAATGACATGTCGTAAAATTAAAATATATAAATAACTATATTTCTATAGTTAATTTCCAACAAATACTTCTCTTAAAAAGTATCTGGCATTAGAATCGATATAAAATTGATATTTTTTAAATTATGAAAACTGAACTTAAGACTTTATTAATAGATGTTTGCTTCTGGATTATTTCAATATGCATTATTTTTTTCTTCTTTACTCTATTACTTTATTCTCATAATACGATTGACAATCCTTTAAAAGAGGCTTGGTCATTAACAATAGGGATACTTTCCGCTTTGACCACAATTGGTGCAGCTATAATCGCAGCATATCTTTTCAATGATTGGAAGGTCCAACACAACAAATCAATCGAAGTGCAATTGGCATTGATAATGATAGAAAAATTTGAGTTTTTTGATGAACAAATCTCAATGTTATACGGACAAATTGCAACTCCATATGATCTTAACGATCTAAAGCATCTTGAAAACGCTGTTAATGATTTCAAAGAACATAAACAAAAAAAGTTACTTGAAATTCGGATCAGCTTCTTAAAAGCTTCTGCTTCAATTGAAAATTTTTATTCATTTTCAGGAGATAATGAAGAAGTAAAAATTCAACTAAAAATAGCTAAATCAGAATTTAGAAGATTCTCGAATACATGTTTGAATATGAATAATGATGCTAGTTACAATGTAATTGCTAATAATTTTATGTTTGCTTTTAAAAAATTAATCCCGTTAATAGAGTTTATTGAAGAAAATTACATTCAGGTAGCGATAAAAAAACTAAGAGCTGAGTGATATATGTTATAGCACTAATCAAAGGGCTTTTACACAAACACCTTCCCCCATACTATTATTGATCATTAGGACTGTACATTCAAAAAATTAATAAAATTCAAACAGAAAATCTATTTATAGCTAAATGTAAAATTATTAAGCAATCAAAAATATTTAAAAACTATTTATTTCTAGCAAAGAATAATGTTGACTATAAGTACATGAAATATAAAATAGTTATTTTAGCTTCAGATCAAAAAATCTATGCAAACTTTAGAAAAAGAAACATTATCAAGTCATACCAACTCAGGTGCTATTTTAGTTTTAAATCAAGCACCAAATATTCAAGCTTTTAAAGTACAGAATACTGACCCTCTAATGCCTATACAATTAAGAGTAGACAACGTTACTGATTATTTAGCACTGGCTATACCCGTAATTGTTTCCATCATCACATCACTTATATCAGCATACGTAACTATTAAAAGTGTGACAAACTCAAATGGGAAGTTAGTTGAAAGCCAAGAAAAATTACAAGAGAATTCATTTAAAAATGATAGAAAAAAAGAATTAGATATTCTAACTTCAAAGAATAGACAAGATTGGCTTAATTCTTTAAGGACTGATATAGCAGAAATTATATCGCAGAGCTCTAACATAATACATAATCTGAGAGCCACCATGCAGATAACCTATAATACTCAACAAGAACAACAAGATAGTCTCAAATTTAGTAATTATTATAACCAACTAGATAGCCTCGATTTTAGTGTATTTATTACTTCATATCAAAAAGTAGACTCAATAATATCTAAAGTTGAGCTTTTCTTGAATAGTGACAAAAAAGAGCAAAAAGATTT
>NZ_JRVL01000332.1:0-353 GCF_054823985.1 Acinetobacter sp. GN11
CTCAGGAGTTTTAGGTTCAAACTCTTTACCATCTTGTTGTTGCTGTTGTTGCTCTTTTGATTTATCTTGATCGCTTTTAACTTGGTCCTGAGACATTAGAGTCTCTCCTATTTAATGGTGTGCAGATGATTATCTAGCACTTAGTTAACATAGTCCCTTTACCTTTATATAGATACAACGCAAGTGTATCTGAATGTGATACTGTTTTTTATTGTCACAATATATATTTTAATCACTACACAGAATAAATATTTAAACCTCTATGTTTTTTATTATTTTAAGTCTTATCAACTTTACACTCACACCCCAAGTACGAATTTAACCCACAAAAACAATATCATAAAGTTTTTATA
>NZ_JRVL01000333.1:0-886 GCF_054823985.1 Acinetobacter sp. GN11
TTCGAATTATAATCATTATATGAATAATAATATTGTTGGATAAATTGAATTATTGAATAGTAGTTTGAATTATAATCGCCATTTACTATTTTTACGGGGATAAAATGAAAATTATTTTTTTATCGATATTAGTTTTATTACAAATTATCTTTTTAACTCAGGCTGAGGCACGAGGAGGCCGTGGGGGCGGGAAATTTTTTAGTACTCATAGTTACTTTTCAAAGAGTAAACCATCACATGCACGAAGTAGCTATAGAGGTTTCGGTAGTGGTTCGTCTAGTAGTAGTTCTTCGGAGTGCCCTTGTAGTGGAAACAAAAATTGTGTGGGGCCGCGTGAAGACAAATATTGCACTACTTCGGATGGCAACAAACGCTATCGCTAATTAGCAAATTTAGATTTAGACGCAATATAACTCAAAAAGCTCTTGTTATTTAAAGAGCTTTTTTATATCAAATGTTTTGATTCTTTCTTTTTGAACATTGACACCCAAAATCTCTCCGATTATCCTTTGCCTGCTGGCCACATTGCCAGTCAGCTTTTGACAGAGCTGGTACAAAAGGCGCACAACAACGTATTATTTCGTTTTGTGCGTTCTCCTAAGTCACGCCTTTATGGTGAGGCTAGGAGGGGCACGCTTGCGTGCGCTGGTTTCCTTTTGTACCAGTCTGTCAACCCTTCTAGTCTTGCCACCATTATTTGACAGTAATTGGTAAGACTCTTCTAAATCAAAAGGAGTCCGCCGTTATGCGTACTATTTCATCTCTTTCATTGGCAGTCCTTGCCAAAGTCTTTACGTCTATACCTCACTGGCATTTAAAGCGGTTTAATCGACTATAGGTTTTAGCCTTTAGATCATTACGACTAAAAAATCATATCAACAATAAA
>NZ_JRVL01000052.1:0-18257 GCF_054823985.1 Acinetobacter sp. GN11
AAAGACGTCATAAAAAAACTTTATTTATAGTCTGATCATCCAATAAATAGCTTTTTACAGGCATTAAAAAAGCCCGTTTCACGGGCTTTTCTGCAACGGTGAGCAATCTAAGATTTGTGTCTATCCATCTCTTACATGCTCTTTGCTAGCTATATGTAAGGTCCTATCGTATCTTTTGCCCTGTCCCAAGTTTCCCTGTGGATCGAGGAGATATTACGATTACCTTAGGTACAGTTATAGCACATTATTTATTCATGACTAGTCTTGTTCACGTTTTTTTACAAATGAATAAAATATGATCCAACCTTAATATTTAAGGGTTTTCTACCCCATTTTGATATTGGCGAGCACTATCGCAAATTGGATACCATTTCACTTTTGAAGACACAAAAGCATGAGAAATTACAGATATCGATATTTCTTCATTAATGAGCCCTACCCTTAAACGCACTACTTCAGGCTTATCTAGACGCTCACTCCAGATCGGTGAACCACAGGTTTTACAGAACACTCTCTTTTTATTAGGTGATGCAAAATAAGCCTGCAAAAGGTTTTCACCCTGCACAATATTTAAGTCATTTTTTTGTACTTGAGTAATGGCAGCGAAAGCAGCACCTTGGGCTTTTTGGCACTGCGTGCAATGACAAACCATGATGGGTTCTAATTCGGTATTAATGCGCAGTTGAATACCATTGCAAAGACAAGAAGCTGTATAAGCCATGATTTTTCCTTTTTATTTTAATGAAACTTAGCTTACACCCACACCTTTTTCTATGTGATCTAAAATCGCACAAGAAGCCTGTTGGTTACCACAACAATCATCAGCTGATGCCTGCAAAATATTGACCATTTCTTGTAGATGGGTGATTTTTTGGTTGAGTTCGGCAATATGTTTTACCGTTAAGGCTTTCACTTCTGCACTCTGCCGATCGGTATTTTTCCAAAGCGAAATAAGCTCCTTCATCTGTTCGGATGAAAAACCTAACTCTCTGGCATGTTTTAAGAAGTTTAAAGTTTTCAGGTCTGTTTCTGAATACATACGATAGCCTGAAGCTGAACGTTGAGCGGCTTCAAGTAAACCGATTTCTTCATAGTAGCGAATCATTTTCGCTGAAATGCCTGAATGTTTGGATGCCTGACCGATATTCATCTCACACCTCAAATATTAAATTTGGTTTAAGACCTGCTGTCATGATCTTAAACCAAAAGTTGATTTTCAGCACCCTTACTGTACTGGCGCATGAAAACGTTTTAAGCGTAATGCATTGCCTAAAACAAAAACCGAAGAAAGTGCCATCGCGCCTGCTGCAAACATCGGTGAAAGTAATACACCAAATGCTGGATAAAGCGCACCTGCTGCAATTGGAATAAGTGCAACGTTATATACAAATGCCCAGAACAGGTTTTGACGTATGTTTCGCATGGTTGCTTTACTTAATGCAATTGCGTTCGGTACGCCTTTTAAACTACCTGACATCAACACAACATCGGCTGCTTCAATGGCAACATCTGTTCCTGTACCAATGGCTAAACCAACATCTGCTTGTGCCAAGGCTGGAGCATCGTTAATACCGTCACCGACAAAGGCCAAACGACCATATTGTTTTTGCAGTTGGCGAACTGTATCAACTTTGCCTTCAGGTAAAACCTCTGCCACAACTTCATCAATATTCAGCTTTTTAGCAATCGCCTGCGCCGTATGACGGTTATCTCCTGTAATCATGGCAACCTTGAGGCCTAATTGATGCAAGGCCTCAATCGCAGCATAGGTTGTTTCTTTAATTGGGTCTGCCACGGCAATAATTGCAGCAAGTTTCTGATCAATAGCGACATATAGTGGTGTTTTGCCTTCTTCACCTAATTGAGCAGCAATCGCTTGGAATGAGCTGGTGTCTAAACCAAGTTGGTGCATATAACGGTCTGCGCCAATTTGTACTTTTTGGCCTGAAACTTCCGCTTCAATACCTGAACCGGTAATCGAGTTAAATGCTGTTACGGGTAATAAGTTTAAGCCTTCGCTTTCTGCTGCCTGAACAATCGCGAGGGCAATTGGATGTTCAGACTTGGCTTCGACCGAAGCAACTAAAGTTAGTACTTGTTCACGTTCGAAACCTGATTGCACATTAAAGTCTGTCAGTGTCGGTTTACCCTCGGTAAGTGTGCCCGTTTTATCAACGGCAACCACTTGTGCTTCTTGTAAAAGCTGCAAAGCTTCACCTTTACGGAACAAGACACCTAACTCAGCACCACGTCCAGTACCGACCATAATAGAAGTTGGTGTTGCAAGCCCCATCGCACAAGGACAAGCAATAATCAGTACCGCAACAGCATTCACTAAACCAAAAGTCAACGCAGGTTCTGGCCCAAAAATAAACCAAACCAAGAAAGTAATTGCAGCAATTAGCATGACAGCCGGTACAAACCACATGGTGACTTTATCGACTAAACCCTGAATCGGAAGTTTAGAACCTTGGGCTTGTTCAACCATGCGAATAATTTGTGAAAGCACAGAAGAAGAACCAACGGCGGTTGCCCGAATGTTTAGAGTACCGTTCTGGTTGACCGTACCACCAACCACCTGATGCCCTACTATTTTTTCAACAGGAACAGGCTCACCCGTAATCATAGATTCATCAATGTAGCTGTGCCCTTCAACTACTTCACCATCGACAGGCACACGCTCACCCGGACGAATTTCTACAATCGTTCCGCTGACCACTTCAGCAACAGTAACTTCCACCACTTGACCATCACGCTGAATACGAGCCGTTTTGGGCTGCATTCCCACTAAATGTTGAATGGCTTGCGAAGTACGTCCTTTGGCTTTGGCTTCAAAATATCGCCCAAGCAAAATTAAACTGACAATAACGGCAGCCGCTTCAAAGTAAACATTGACTGTGCCTTGTGGTAAAACCTGTGGCATAAAGGTTGCCACAACTGAAAAGCTATAGGCAGCCAAGGTTCCAACTGCAACCAGCGAGTTCATATCTGGCGCTAAACGCCATAAGGCTGGAATCCCTTTTTGATAAAAACGGCGACCAGGAAAAACGAGAACTAATGTGGTCAAAACAAACTGTAAAAGCCAGCTATTGTATTGACCAATCGTATGCATGACCCACATGTGAAAAGCTGGAATGAGATGTGACCCCATTTCCAAAATAAACACAGGTAAAGCCAACACAATCGAAATGATCAAATCTTTTTTAAGCTGATCTAACTCTGACGCTTTTTTATCGAGCTGCTCATCTTGATTTTTTTTAGATGCTTTAGCGTCGTAACCTGCTTTTTTAACAGCGCGAATTAAGTCTTCGACATTGACTGATGCATCTGCCTGAACCCAAGCCTGCTCTGTGGCTAAGTTAACTGTCGCTTCTTGAACGCCGTTTACTTTTTTAAGGGCTTTTTCAACACGTGCGACACAAGATGCGCAGGTCATACCCTCAATAGACAATTCCACCGGTGCAGCTTTTGGAACATCATAACCTGCTCGTTCAACTGCTTTAACCAGTGCTTCACGCTGAATTGGTTGGTTTGAATAAACAACAGCTTTTTCTGTTGCCAAATTAACGTTAGCAATTTCTACATTTTCAACTTTCTTAAGTGCTTTTTCGACACGACCTACACACGAGGCACAGGTCATACCTTCGATTGGTAGTGTTTCACTATATGCTGGCAATTTTGTGTTTTTTGAGTCCATCAAACACCTCTGCAAATCTGCAAAATTTAATATTCTGTATTGAGCATACAGATTCCCATCATGGGAAGGTCAAGCATATTTTTTTAAAAAATTGGTCTTGACCTTACAATCATGACAAGGTTTAGACTCAGTGTTATCCAAACAAACATCTCATTCTTAATGGAGTATGAATATGAAACTACTTATTGAAAATATGACTTGTGGTGGCTGTGCTCGTGGTGTGACTGCAACGATTCAAGATGTCGACCCAAATGCAAAAGTAGATGTAGATTTAGCGACAAAAATCGTAACTGTTGAAAGCAGTGAAAGTGTCGACAAAATTACCGAAGCGCTGGACGAAGATGGTTTTCCAGCTCAAGTACAATAATGAATAAGGCCTAACATTTAAAGTTAGGCCTTTATTTTTACGCTCGTTTAGATTGATTCAAAGCTGAAATTTTTTAATTCGATAATCAAGCGCTGCCCGAGTTAGCCCCAATAAACGTGCTGCTTCAGACACATTATGATTTACCTTTTTTAGAGCCGTTAAAATTAACTGCTTCTCGTGTTCTTCTAAATTAAACTCTGGCTGCAATAATTGCTCAAAGTCAGTTTCAACAGCTATAGACTGCTCTGGGTCATGCTTAATTTGTGGGAAAATGGCATTTAATTTGATCAGCTGCTGATCGTCCGTTAATAAAACGGCCCTTTCTAATAAGTTTTCTAATTCGCGAATATTGCCTGGCCATTCATATTGCTGCATAAAAACTTTAGTTTTTTCACTCACACCCTGAATGGTTTTACCGTACATTTTTTCAAAGCGATGAAGAAAATGTTCAACCAGTAAAGGAATGTCTTCACGGCGCTCTCGCAAAGGCGGAATCTGCACTGGGAAAATATTTAAGCGATAATACAAATCTGCCCGAAAGCGTCCTGTTTTGACGGCTTGTTCAAGATCTTCATTGGTCGCGGTAATTACACGAACATCTAAAATACGAGTTTGTGAATCTCCTACGCGCTCAAATTCACCTTCTTGCAAAATGCGTAATAGGGCTGCTTGTGCACGGGGAGAAAGTTCAATCACTTCATCTAAGAAAATAGTACCGCCATTGGCTCGCTCAAACTTGCCCAAGCGAGATTGATGCGCCCCAGTATAGGCGCCCTTTTCTACCCCAAATAACTCAGACTCAATTAACTCTGGTGGAATTGCTGCACAGTTTACCGCGATAAAAGGTTGGTCTTTTCTTTGGCTAGTTTCATGAACCCCTCGTGCAAAAGCTTCTTTACCAACGCCTGTTTCACCTTGTAGCAAAATGGAAACTTTCGAACCCGCAGCTTTTGTTAGTAATGCACAGACCTGTTTATAAGATGCTGACTTACCCACAGAACTAAATAATTGGTAATCGGCTTCGCTGTCGCTATAAATTGATTTTTTTAATTCAAAAAGTTCAGCCTGCAACGCGATCAGTTCTTTTTCCATGGGTTCGGGCGACATGAACTGAATCAATTCATCTGCATTTTCCCACTCTTCTAAAGGCTTACCGATAATACGACAATGTTCATCGCCACAAGCTTTGCATTCTATTTCTTGATAAATAATGGTCATGCCCGTGGCAAAACTGCTATATCCACACGCGTAGCCAAGTAGCATCCAGCACGCAGGTTCATCACTCGGGCCAAAGTGCTCTAAATGCTCATCGGCTTCAAAAGAGTTAAGCCAATTTAAATCGGCATAAAACTGTTTTTTGTCATGACTTAAATTGAGCTGGTTGGCCTGTACTTGCACCATTCCACGAATGGCATGCATTTGTGGACCCGCCATAAAAGCATCGTGTTCATTTAGATCTGGACGCATTTTTGTTGTCACTTCTGCATCCTTTAACCCTGCTTGATACCCTAAACGAATAAAGAAACGCTTAGTCCGCTCAAGCCCAATCATGTTCGCTAAATCTTTACGCAAATATCCCATAATGCTGGTGTGTAAAAGCAGCATCCGATATTCATCAAACCAGATTTGGCCGTGGGCAGTATCAAAGTGCAATTTAGACAGCAAATCGTGAATTTCTTGCGGATGATCTGCGTATCGTCCCGTTGTATCGTATTTTACTCGAGCCATGAGTGATCTGTTTTAATCCATTAAATACATTTGGGTGTTATCTCATCTTATCGAAGAACACGATAAATGTCCTAGTACCTTAAAGACATAACTTCATACTAAAAAAGTATTTCTAAATCTCTCCATTTAAAACCCCAAACAATCTAAAAAGAAATTTTTACGACCCTCTTCATCAAATCATGAATATCTCTATTTCACCATTCAAAAAATTTCATGAAATGGTGAATTTTAAAAATGCCTTACTTTTCATAAAAATCTTAATTAATTGTTTTTAATAATAAAAATAAAGTTGGCATAGCTTTTGTAAAGCTTATAGCGAGAGCAAGGAGCATTCATCAATTTCAAGACCATGTCTTGATGGAGTACAGCATGACCCAACCTCAAGTCGAAGCATTAACCAAATATATTCGGGTCACTGGCGACTTAAACGCAGAGTTTATCGAATTCGATTTTGCCATTCACGACCCAAGTCTATTTGTGGAACTGGTTTTGCCTAAACATGCATTTAATGATTTTTGTAAAACCAATCAAGTGGTCGAAATGACCCAAGAGCAGCAAGCTTTTAACGATGCTCAGGAAGAAAAATGGCGCTATGGCAATGAAGCAACCCTAGTCGGCACACAACGTAATAGCAAAGATCACGATGATCAAATGTAAAAAATATAAGGAGATAAAGCCATGACTTTAGAAATCAAGACATCAAATGTCGAACCTATTCGCCAGAACTACGCCTATATCGAAAGACGATTTGGTAGTAAGCCAGCAACTCAATATCAAGAAGTAAGTTTCGATGTACAGGCAGAAACCAACTTTCACTATCGTCCTTTGTGGAAACCTGAAAAGACTCTAAATGACAAAACCCATACTGCCCTGCAAATGCAAGATTGGTATGCATTTAAAGACCCTCGTCAATTCTATTATGGAACTTATGTTCAACATCGTGCACGTTTGCAGGACACAGCCGAAAGTAATTTTGCTTTTTTTGAAAAACGTCAGCTTGCAGAACATTTGTCTGACGAAGTCAAAACAAAGGTTATTGAATGCCTATTGCCATTTCGCCACGTTGAACAAACTGCAAACTTACACATGATGTCTGGCAGTGCCTATGGTTATGGCACCGTACTTACCCAAGCTTGTATTTATGCCGCGATGGATCATTTAGGAATTGCGCAGTACATCTCACGCATTGGTCTAGCTTTAGATGGCAACAGCGGCGATTCATTACAACAGGCAAAACAGGCTTGGATGCAACATCCTGCATGGCAAGGCTTACGCCGTTTGTGTGAAGAAAGTCTCACCGAGCAAGACTATTTCAAACTTTTCTTATTACAGAACCTTGTGATTGACGGCTTTGTGACAGAGCTTGTCTATCAACAGTTTGATCAGTGGTTAGTGAGTCAAAATGCTCGTGACTTAGCCATGCTGACTGAATTTATGAAAGACACTTTAGGTGATTTACGTAAGTGGTCAGACACCGTCATTAAAACTGCCGCAGCAGAGTCAGATCACAACAAACAGCTATTAAATGAATGGTTCGCTCAGTCTTTGGCTCAAGTAAAAGCGGCCTTTACACCTTGGGCAACAGCCGCCTTAACCACAGATTCGGTCGATCAAGCAGAACAAGTTGTGATTGAACGTGCAATAAAACTCGGCCTACAACCAGAACTTGCAAATGCTTAAGGAGAAGCAACATGTCTAAAGTCTATCTCGCGTTACAAGACAACGATACTTCACGCTACATCCTCGAAGCGATTGAAGAAGATAACCCTGAAGCTTCAATTCAGTATTTACCCGCCATGATTCGAATTGAAAGTGAAACTGATTTGGTCATTAAAGCCGAAACCGTATCTGAAAAACTAGGCCAAGATTGGGACATCCAATCATTACAACTCAACATGATTACGCTGGGCGGCAATGTCGAAGAAGATGACGATACTTTCCGCCTTCACTGGAATTAATCACAACATAGACGTTGTTTAACAAAGATTTAAGGATGATCAATCATGACAACTCAAACTAAAGAAACCAGCAAAAAATTAAATGCTAAAGATCGTTACCGTGCATTAACTCGTGATCTGGACTGGGACTTTTCCTATGCTGACCGTAAAGAAGCCTTCCCTTATGAAGAATTTGAAGGCATCAAAATTACGGACTGGTCTAAATGGGAAGATCCGTTCCGTTTGACCATGGATTCATACTGGAAATATCAGGCAGAAAAAGAGAAAAAACTTTATGCCATTTTTGATGCCTTTGCTCAAAACAATGGTCAGATGAATGTCAGCAATGAACGTTACCTAAATGCCATCAAACTCTTTTTAACGGCAGTTACCCCACTTGAATATCAGGCTTATCAAGGCTATGCCCACGTAGGCCGCCAGTTTAGTGGTATTGGAGCACGTATTGCTTCTCAGATGCAGTCGATTGATGAGCTGCGTCATGTACAGACCCAAATTCATGCCATGAGCCATTACAACAAGTTCTTTGATGGCTTTCAGGACTGGGCGCACATGCATGACCGCGTTTGGTATTTGTCTGTGCCTAAATCATTTTTTGAAGACGCTCGTTCTGCTGGCCCATTCGAATTTTTATTAGCAATTAGTTTTGCTTTTGAATATGTACTTACCAACTTGCTTTTTGTTCCGTTTATGTCGGGAGCAGCTTATAACGGCGATATGGCAACAGTAACCTTTGGTTTTAGTGCACAGTCAGATGAAGCGCGCCACATGACACTTGGTCTTGAAATCGTAAAATTCTTGCTCGAACAACATGAAGACAACGTACCGATTGTGCAGGAATGGATTGATAAATGGTTCTGGCGTGGGACGCGTTTGCTTTCAATTGTAGGCATGATGATGGATTACATGCTGCCAAACAAAGTGATGTCTTGGAAAGAAGCTTGGGAAGTTTATTTTGAACAAGCAGGCGGTGCGTTATTTAAAGATTTAAGCCGCTATGGCATCCGTATGCCGAAATATAGCGATGTCATTGTGAAAGAAAAAGAGCATGTCTCACATCAGGCATGGTGGATTTTCTATAACTTTGGTCATGCTGCTGGTTTCCATACATGGATTCCAACCGACGAAGAAATGGATTGGTTATCTGCTAAATATCCAGACACTTTCGATAAATACTACCGTCCAAAATGGGAGTTGGCTCGCAAAATGGAAGCCGAAGGTAAACGCTTCTACAGTTCAGGTTTACCACAGCTTTGTCAGGTTTGTCAGATTCCAATGACCTTTACCGAAATGGGTGATGACCCGACTCAGTTTAGTTATCGCCATAGCATCTACCAAGGCGAACGCTACCACACCTGTTCAGATGGCTGTCATGACATTTTCGAGCGTGAACCTGAGAAATATATACAAGCATGGCTACCTGTAAATCAAATTTTGCAAGGCAACTGTGGTGGCGGTGACCTCGAAACCATGCTCCGCGATTATTACCGCATGAATGTCGGTGCCGACAATCTGGATATTGAAGGTTCACCAGACCAACAGCGCTGGAAAAAATGGAAAGGCAACGCAGCTTAAGCACAAGGAATTGTTCAGGCAGTCATCAAGCTGCCTGTTAAGAAATAAGGAGATTGAACATGACTGTTCGCGCGATACACAACAACTATCAATTTGAACCGCTTGATCTGCAAAAAAATTATGGCGATCAATTCTTACTTTACGTGGGTTGGGATCATCACACACTTTTTTGCTCGGCACATGCCATGCTTGCCTCGCCTCAACAAACTTTTGGACAGTTGATTGAGCAACAAATTACAGGTGGTTTTGCCCAACATCCAGATTTTTCCCAAATTGATTGGTCAAAAGTGCAATACAGCTTAGATGATCAAACAATCAGTCCTGAAAGTACAAAAACTTTGGCAGAGCTTGGTTTTGGGCATAAATCATTACTTCGTTTCGTTACGCCAGAATTAAATGGCTATAACGACAGCTATGTTTAATTCGGAGGTGTGTCATGAGTTATCAAGTCACCATTGAACCGATCGGAACAACGATTGAAGTAGAAGAAGACCAAACCATCTTAGATGCCGCTTTACGTCAAGGCGTTTGGTTGCCCTTTGCCTGTGGTCATGGCACTTGCGGGACATGCAAGGTCCAAGTCACCGACGGTTTTTACGATGTTGGTGAAGCTTCTCCATTTGCGCTCATGGATATTGAACGTGATGAAAATAAGGTGCTTGCCTGCTGCTGCAAACCACAATCCGACATGGTCATTGAAGCCGATGTTGATGAAGACCCAGATTTCTTAGGTCATTTGGTTCAAGACTATCAAGCGACAGTCATTGAAATGAAAGACTTGTCGCCGACCATTAAAGGAATCCGACTACAGCTAGATCGCCCAATCGAATTCCAAGCTGGCCAATATATCAATGTCCAGTTCCCAGATATTGAAGGAACTCGAGCGTTTTCAATTGCCAATTCACCAAGTGAAGTCGGCATCGTTGAGCTGCATATTCGTAAAGTTGAAGGTGGTGCAGCGACGACTTATGTACATGAACAACTTGCCACAGGCGATCAGCTTGATATTTCAGGCCCTTATGGTCAATTTTTTGTACGTAAGTCAGATGATCAAAATGCCATTTTTATTGCAGGTGGTTCAGGTCTTTCAAGTCCACAATCGATGATTTTAGATTTGCTTGAGTCTGGAGATAGTCGCACCATTTACCTCTTCCAAGGAGCACGAGACTTGGCAGAGCTATACAACCGAGATTTGTTTGAACAATTCGTAAAAGACTATCCGAACTTCCGCTATATCCCTGCTCTCAATGCTCCAAAAGCAGAAGATCAATGGACTGGATTTACCGGATTTGTGCACGAGGCTGTTGCTGATTATTTTGAAAATCGATGTGGTGGACACAAAGCGTATTTGTGCGGTCCACCAATCATGATCGACTCGGCAATTTCAACACTCATGCAAAGCCGCTTATTCGAACGGGACATTCATACTGAACGTTTCTTAAGTGCAGCCGATGGTGCTGCTGGACAATCGCGTTCGGCTTTATTCAAACATATTTAAAGATAAACCGTTAAGCACACCACTTTTTCAAATGAGCTTTGTATTTGTAATTTAGAAAGCAAATACAAGGCTCACAGGAGTTCTGCATTCAAAATTTACAGGTTAAACAGACTTAAGTTTTTAAAGACCGTTAAGGAATAACGTTTTTTTAGTGACAAGCCAAACAACACAGAATAGGACATTCTATGAATAACAAAATCTCTGCAATCATATGTGGTGTAATCATTGCCCTTTACCTTCCGTCTGCATTTGCGACAGAAAATGGCTCAGACTCTTTTGCCTTAGGTGCCGAAGGTATGATGGCGGGTGCCTTACCACCTGCTGGCGTCTACTTACTCAGTTATTATCAAAATTATCATGCATCAGAGTTTCAAAATGGTCCCGATCAGTTCCATGTCGATGTCAACGCCGTGGTTCCTCGTTTGGTCTGGATGACCGATCAAAAAATTATGGATGGACAACTCGGGTTTTATGCAGCCCAGCCATTGGTTGATCTACGGCTTAAAGTAAATGGAATGGCTGACTCAAACCAAGGTCTCGGAGACTTGATTTTGGGTGGCATGCTCGGCTGGCATCAAGAAAATCATCACTGGATTGCAGCCCTCGAAACGGTACTGGGAACAGGTGAATACGACACTCCAAGTACGACACATCCAGTTGAAGCCAATCTCGGGAAAAACTATCACACCATTCGACCTATTCTTGCCTATAGTTATGCCAACGCGGCAGGTTTAGATCTTTCAACTAAACTGTCTTATAGCTGGAATACGCGTAACGACGCAACCGACTATAAGTCTGGACAATACATTGCGGGTGACTATAACTTAGGCTACCGTATTAACCCCAAACTCAAAGTTGCAGTTGAAGGCTATGCTTTTAAACAAACTACAGATGACAAAGTAAACGGAAATGACATTAGGTTTAAAGGACAAGCTTTTGCAATTGGTCCAGGCATTCAATATGCCGATAAAAACTGGTCTATTGAAGCCAAATTTTTAAAAGAAACCGAAGTCGAATATCGTCCCGAAGGCCATACCAGCTGGCTAAAACTGATTTGGGCTTTCTAAAACACATCAACGCATAGCTTCAGACTTTGAGGCTATGCATTCGTCTTATTTAAAAATCGATACCGTTTGAATCATCGATCGGGTTCTGATCGAGTGTAAAAACAGTCCGTTGATAAGGTATCCCTTCAAGATCATACACCTGATAAATACAATCAAATAAAAGCTGTAAGTCTTCACTTCGGTCCATTGCACGAGCAGTAATGAAAATCGGGCTGACTGCACCGTTATCTAAAATCGGAATATAGTTTAAATGAGGAAAGCGAATGGTATCGGCACTTGCTGGAATAATACACAAACCTTCACCTGCTGCCACCAAGCCCAAAGCCAGCTGAATTTCCCGTATTTCATGCATATTTTTTGGAACCAAACTATGTTCGGCAAAAATGTTCAAAAGCTGGGTCGAAAAATTGGGTTTTGGTGAAGTGGGATACATAAACATCTTTTCATCAATGAGATCGGCCAGATATACCCCTTCTGTACGCTGAGCAATCGGATGACTCGTATGTGCAGCAACCACTAAGCGTTCTTTACGCAAAAGAATACGTCTCACGGCTGGGTCACTAATTCTTAGGCGTCCAAATCCAACATCAATACGTCCTTCTTTTAATGCCTGTAGTTGCTCAGTCGTACTTAACTCCATCAATTGAATATTCAAATGAGGTTGTTGTTGCCGAAATAAATAAATGATTCGAGGCAGTAAACCATAGAGTAAAGACCCGACAAAACCAATCGTCACGCTTCTTTCGATCAGACCAATCCTCTTGGTCATACTTTTTATTTCTTCAGCATTCGACAAAAGTTTAAGAGCGTGCTGATAAAAGAAATGTCCGGCTGGCGTTGTCTGTAAAGGGCGGCTCCCACGCTCAAATAATTGAATTCCAAGCTCACTTTCCAGATTTTGGATCTGCCGGCTCAAAGGTGGTTGAGCAATAAATAGTTTTTCAGCAGCCTTGGTGAAGCTTTGTTCTTCCACCACCGCCACGAAATATCGTAAATGTCTTAGTTCCATACGGCTTCCATACCTTTAAGATATAAAAAAATGCAAATTCAGTCTTAGACACAGTCTAACCATTCTTTTAAGGTATATACAAGCAACAAACCGATGAAGTGATGAATTGCTTTGTGAAAAGCCTTCTTGCCAATCTTCCAGTGATTCATCTTCATCAATTCACGGTTAAACACCCGTCGCGCTCATGCGCTTCATTGACAATATTAGGATATCAAGACCTTGTAGATCGTAGCTAAGGCCTTGGTGACTTCCACACTTTTGGAAAGTCGGAGAACGGACATGCCACGTATTCCTGTAATCAATACTAGCCATCTTGACCGTATTGATGAATTACTTGTAGATAATATCGATACAGGTGAATTTAAACTTCATCGCTCAGTGTTTACTGACGAAGCCCTATTTGACCTTGAAATGAAATACATCTTCGAAGGTAATTGGGTTTACTTAGCACACGAAAGCCAAATTCCAAATAATAATGACTACTACACCACTCACATTGGTCGTCAGCCTGTCATTATTGCCCGCAACCGCAACGGCGAACTCAATGCCATGATCAATGCGTGTTCACACCGCGGAGCACAACTTTGCCGTCACAAGCGTGGTAACAAAGCAACTTATACTTGCCCTTTCCATGGTTGGACTTTTAATAACTCTGGTAAATTACTCAAAGTTAAAGACCCAAGTGAAGCAGGCTATTCTGACTGTTTTAACCAAGAGGGCTCTCACGACCTTAAAAAAGTGGCTCGCTTCGAGAACTATAAAGGCTTTTTATTTGGTAGCTTAAATCCAGATGTACCTTCACTTGAAGAATTCTTGGGTGAAACCACCAAAATCATCGACATGATTGTTGACCAGTCTGAACATGGTCTGGAAGTTCTACGTGGGTCATCTACTTATACCTATGAAGGCAACTGGAAACTCACTGCTGAAAATGGTGCCGATGGTTACCACGTTTCTGCTGTTCACTGGAACTATGCAGCAACAACTCAACACCGTAAAGAAACTCAAGCTGCCGATAACATCCGTGCCATGAGCGCTGGTTCTTGGGGTAAACAAGGCGGTGGCTCGTATGGTTTTGAAAATGGTCACATGTTGCTTTGGACACAATGGGCAAACCCAGAAGACCGTCCAAACTTCCCGAACGCAGACGAATACACCGAAAAATACGGTGAAGCAATGTCGAAATGGATGATTGAGCGCTCACGTAACTTGTGTCTCTATCCAAATGTGTATTTGATGGATCAGTTCGGT
This sequence comes from Acinetobacter sp. GN11, assembly GCF_054823985.1. Taxonomy (NCBI): domain Bacteria; kingdom Pseudomonadati; phylum Pseudomonadota; class Gammaproteobacteria; order Moraxellales; family Moraxellaceae; genus Acinetobacter; species Acinetobacter sp. GN11. The sequence continues at coordinate 14,148 of NZ_JRVL01000052.1, forward strand.
TCGCAAATTCGTGTACTTCGCCCACTTTCTGTCAATAGAACCGAAGTCACCATTTACTGTATTGCTCCTAAAGGCGAAGCACCAGAAGCTCGCGCACGTCGTATCCGTCAATATGAAGATTTCTTCAATGCCTCAGGCATGGCAACACCAGACGATTTAGAAGAATTCCGTGCTTGTCAGGCAGGCTACGCAGGTATTGCGCTTGAGTGGAATGACATGTGCCGTGGTTCAAAACACTGGATTTATGGACCAGACGATGCAGCGAACGAAATCGGTTTAAAACCCATGTTAAGTGGGATTAAAACTGAAGATGAAGGTCTTTATCTTGCCCAACATCAATATTGGTTACACACCATGAAACATGCGATTGCATCAGAGAAAGAAATTGCTGATCAGGGAGAAACAGCATGAGCACTCAAGACAAAGCAACTTTAGAAAATATTGCTCAGTTTCTCTATCGTGAAGCTCGCTTTTTAGATGATGAACAATGGGAAGATTGGATTGAATGCTATGCACCCGAAGCTTCTTTCTGGATGCCAGCTTGGGACGACGACGATAGATTAACTGAAGATCCGCAATCTGAAATTTCACTTATTTATTATCCAGACCGTCAAGGTTTAGAAGATCGTGTGTTCCGTATCAAAACTGAACGCTCATCTGCAACCATGCCGGACACACGCACAAGCCACAATATTGCCAACGTTGAAGTTCTCGAGCGCGACGGCGACAAAGTTACTGTCCGCTTTAACTGGAATACCTTGAGTTTCCGTTACAAGACAAATTACAGCTATTTCGGTATGTCACGTTATGTGATCGATTTTTCAGGTGATCAACCAAAAATCTTGAGCAAGTATGTCGTTTTGAAAAATGACTACATCAATCAAGTCATTGATATCTACCACCTTTAAGACATACCCCCTCAGTTAAACGGACTGTTGGCTGAGGGTAAAAGTTTCAAATATTTTGTAGGATACATGCCATGTCAAACCACAATGTTGCACTTCAATTTGAAGATGGTGTTACACGTTTCATTAACGTAGCTCAAGGCGAAACCCTATCTGACGCAGCCTATCGCCAAAAAATTAATATTCCTTTGGATTGCCGTGATGGTGCATGTGGAACTTGCCGCGCATTTTGCGAGTCAGGTCATTATGACATGCCCGAAGAAACCTATATTGAAGATGCATTAACCCCAGAAGAAGCTGAGCAAGGCTATATTCTTGCTTGCCAATGTCGTCCAACTTCAGATGCCGTATTCCAGATCCAAGCTTCGTCAGATGTTTGCAAAACAGCAATTCATAGCTTTCAAGGTACATTAGCCCGCGTTGAAAACTTATCAGACTCAACCATCACTTTTGATATTCAACTTGATGAAGGCCAACCGGATATTCATTTCCTTGCAGGTCAGTACGTTAATGTTGCAATTCCAGAAACTGGCGAAACACGTTCATATTCATTTAGCTCAAAACCGGGCAATCGTTTAACTGGCTTTGTGGTACGTAACGTACCGAATGGCAAAATGAGTGAATTCTTGAGTAAAAATGCCCAAGCTGGCGACAAAATGACATTTACGGGTCCATTCGGTAGCTTCTATTTACGTAATGTAGCGCGTCCAGTGCTGATGCTGGCAGGTGGTACTGGCATTGCCCCATTTATGTCGATGTTACAAGTACTCGAAGAAAAAGGTTCAGAACAACCTGTTCGTTTAGTCTTTGGCGTAACCAATGACTTTGATTTGGTTGCTTTAGAAAAACTCAATGAATTGCAGGCGAAATTTCCATGGTTTGAATATCGAACTGTAGTTGCAAGCCCTGAGAGCAACCATGAACGCAAAGGCTATGTCACTGGTCATATTGAAAATGAATGGTTAAACGGTGGCGACGTCGATGTTTATCTATGTGGGCCCGTTCCAATGGTAGAGGCTGTAAGTGGCTGGTTAGAAACTGAAAATATCAAACCTGCTAGTTTCTTGTTTGAAAAATTCTCTGCAAACTAACTCAAGGTGGAGAAGTTATCTATGTCAAACCGTCAAAGATTTACCGATAAAGTCGTGATTGTCACAGGTAGTGCCCAAGGTATTGGCAGTGGCGTAGCACTGCAAGTTGCAACTGAAGGCGGCCAAGTCGTCATGGCTGACCGCTCTGAATATGTTGAAGACGTTCTCAAAGAAATTCAGAGTGCAGGTGGCAATGCCGTCACGATTAATGCTGACCTTGAAACCTATGCAGGTGCGCAAGCGGTTGTTGCAAAAGCCATTGAACACTATGGTCGGGTAGATATCCTGATTAATAATGTAGGTGGCGCGATCTGGATGAAACCTTTTGAAGAGTTTTCCGAAGAAGAGATCATTAAGGAAGTGAATCGCTCATTATTTCCAACTTTATGGTGCTGCCGCGCTGTGTTACCCGCCATGATTAAGCAACAATCGGGCGTTATTGTAAATGTATCTTCAATTGCAACCCGTGGTATTAACCGTATTCCCTACTCTGCATCTAAAGGTGGTGTAAATGCTTTAACGGCATCGCTTGCTTTTGAACATGCTAAAGACGGGATTCGAGTCAATGCCGTTGCGACGGGTGGAACTGAAGCACCGCCTCGCAAAGTACCACGTAACGCCAACCCGTTAAGTCAAAATGAAAAAGACTGGATGCAGCAAGTGGTTGATCAAACAATAGATCGAACATTTATGGGCCGTTATGGCACAATTCAAGAACAAGTAAATGCAATTTTATTTCTTGCATCAGACGAAGCATCGTATATGACTGGATCGGTTATTTCGGTCGGAGGTGGAGATCAGGGTTAACCCTGATCTTTTTATATGATTGGGTAAATAACATGATTTGCATGGAGGCAATCACACATGGCAACCCTGTTAAAGACATTAAAAAATGACTGGTCCATATCAGCAACAGTTGCTGGCTTTCTTGCGGTTTTAATTTCTTACTCAGGCCCACTGATTATTTTTTTCCAGGCTGCTCAACGGGCCCATGTGTCCACAGATATGATGGTGTCATGGATTTGGGGAATTTCAATTGGTGCCGCTGTTTCAGGTATTTATCTTTCGATTAAATATAAAACTCCTGTCATTACCGCATGGTCTGCACCAGGTACTGCCCTGTTAGTGACGCTATTTCCACATATCTCATTGAATGAAGCAGTAGCCGCCTATATTACTTCTGCCGTTGTTATTTTTTTAATTGGCGTTACAGGTTACTTCGACAAATTACTCAAGTGGATTCCGCAAGACGTCGCTGCGGGCATGATGGCAGGTATTCTTTTTCAATTTGGTATTGGCCTATTTACCGCATCTGATAGCATGCCTTTTATTGTCTTTAGCATGCTCATTGTCTTTTTAATTGCTAAACGTTTAATGCCGCGCTACACCATGATTTGGGTGTTAGCTGCCGGAGTTTTACTCAGCCTCATTCTAGGCAAAATGAATCCGGTTGATGTGAGTTTTAGTTTAGCTATCCCGCAGTGGATTAGCCCAGAATGGACATGGAACTCAACACTGAATCTCGCAGTTCCTCTCATTTTAGTCAGCCTAACTGGTCAATTTTTACCGGGTATGGCGATCATGAAACTCAGCGGTTACGACACACCAGCCAAACCGATTATTAGCGTTACCAGCATTGCCTCTTTAGCAGTTGCTTGTGTAGGCGGTATTACCATTGTGCTTGCCTCAATTACAGCTGCTTTATGCATGGGCAAAGACGCTCATGAACTTAAAGAAAAACGGTATATCGCGGGCATCGCTAATGGAATTTTTTATATTTTAGGAGGCTTATTTGCTGGCAGTATTGTCATGCTATTTAGCTTACTTCCTAAAGAGTTGGTTGCAGCACTGGCAGGTTTAGCCTTACTTGGAGCGATTGCCACAAATATCTCTGTTGCCATGAGAAATGATAGTCAACGCGATGCTGCTCTCATTACATTTTTAGCTACAGCATCAGGCATGCATTTTCTTGGATTAAGCTCAGTTTTTTGGGGTATTTGCATTGGTGTAATCGCCCACTTCATTCTCACACCACGCTCAACTCCAATCACAAATTAAGTTTTATCCAAGCACCTCAACCAAAATAAAGCCTCAATTGCCAAGTCAGGATGCAA
>NZ_JRVL01000334.1:0-753 GCF_054823985.1 Acinetobacter sp. GN11
TCAACATAGCCTCCCCATCCAAATGAGCCGATTTGTGGTTCTGATAAGCCGAATATTTCTTGTCGATAACTCAGCCTACCACCATCACTGGATACACTCGTAATCGCATTGACTCGGGTAGACGGTGTGTAGCGCAGCGCAAAGTAAATGCCATAGTCTTTGTGATTTTCATAATCTTTATACGCTGAGGTATAAAAGCCCCAGTTTTTGTTTAGGCTTCCACTTAAATTGGCAGACAATAACTTATAAGAGTTGTCGCTAAATTTAATCTGGTTATAACCTAGATAAGCGCTATACCCTTCGTAAAAGTTATAGCTCATCCCTGCCCTAAAAATCTCATCTGCCAGCGCACTGTAGCTCAGGTAGTTCTGCGGCTCAGAAGTCATCTGGTTATCTTTTAAATATCGAATTTGAGATACACGGGCAAGGTCAAAGTAGTTATCAAATACTTTGCGGTAACTGGTATTAAACGAAATATTCTTACTAATACGTCCTTCTAAACCGACTAGAGCAGAATAACCATTTTCATCTTTATACTGACTCGCTGCAATGTCAGCATTGATCACCCCAAAACCAAACAGATTCTTGGCAAAACCAGTGCCCAAGTTTGTTAGGCCGTCTGTTGAAGCCTCTGCACCACCGCTTAAAGTCAGTGAGTTACTGTAACCGTATCGAATCGCACCCGAAGCAAAAGTGGCATTATCATAATCGTTTGAATACAGCCCATAGTTATAGCGTGGAACCCCGACATCT
>NZ_JRVL01000335.1:0-21815 GCF_054823985.1 Acinetobacter sp. GN11
TCATTTTCTCATAAATTATAATAAAATTTTGTCACTTTCATGACATAAGTCGTATGTTTATATTTTATAAAGATTAAAAAACAGAGCTCAGCCTCAACTTTTTCATAGTTAAACTTCTGTTTTTATGTGCTCTAGTAGTCGTAAAAACTATAAATATTCAGAGTCAATACAAAAAAACGTTTTGAATACGCAAACAAGTGTGGATTTTATGGGCTTGGTCTTTATAATCAGTGCTTTTAAACTTTATCCTTGTGGGATCAAACACGATGACTGACTTAGTTCAGCAGTTGGCAAGTGAGCTTGCCGTACGTCCAAACCAAGTAGAAGCTGCCATCCGCTTAATTGATGAAGGTGCCAGTGTTCCATTTATTGCCCGTTACCGTAAAGAAGTAACACAAGGTTTAGATGATACGCAGTTACGCCAATTAGATACTCGTTTAGCGTATTTACGTGATTTATATGAGCGCCGTGAAAAAGTTATTCAGTCATTGCAAGAACAGAATAAATTGAGTGATGACTTGTTGGCGCGGGTGAATGCAGCCGAAACAAAAAATGCTTTAGAAGAACTTTATGCACCGTATCGCCCTAAGCGTACAAGTAAATCTTTTAAAGCAAAAGAAGCAGGTTTAGGACCAATTGCTGAAAAAATTATTGCAGAACAAGTTGACCCGACAGAAGCATTGGCTGGATTCAGTCATGAAGACTATCCAGATGTTGAAAGTCAGTTAGATGCGATTCAGCATATTTTGATTGATGACTGGGCACAAAATATTTCACTTACTACAGAATTAAAAACAACTTTTGCAAAAACTGCGGTTTTAAAAAGTGCAGTTGCATCTGAAGAAAAGAAAGAAGTTGGTAAAAAATTCCGTGATTACTTTGAATTCTCTGAAGGTTTAAACAAATTACCTTCTCATCGTTTATTAGCGATGTTACGTGGTCGTCAAGAAAACGTATTGGGTTTAAAAGTAGATGGTGAAGATGATGCGCCATTGGCACGTATTGAAACTGAATACAACCTTGAGCAAATTCAACCTCAAGCGCGCCAAGACTTCTTAAAGCAAACTGCAAAATTATTCTGGTTAGGCAAGATTCGTCCTCAAATCGAACATTCATTGCTAACAGAAAAACGTCTTACTGCTGAAGCAGAAGCAATGCAGGTATTTGCTGAAAATCTTCGTCATTTATTATTATCAGCGCCAGCTGGTAGCCGTACGACTTTGGGTGTTGACCCTGGTATTCGTACTGGTGTGAAACTGGCAGTAATCAGCGATGCAGGTGATGTACTAGCTCACAGCACGATTTATCCATTTGCTCCAAAAGAAGATAAAGAAGGCTCAATTGCTGAACTTGCACGCCTATGCCGTGAATATCACGTAGAGCTCATTGCAATTGGTAATGGTACAGCTAGCCGTGAAACAGAAGCTGTTGTCGCTGAAATGATGGCTGCGAATACTGATCTGAATTTAACACGAATCACTGTAAGTGAAGCGGGTGCATCTGTTTACTCTGCAAGTGAACTTGCTTCGGCAGAACTTCCAGAGCTTGACGTTTCAATTCGTGGTGCAGTTTCTATTGCTCGCCGTTTACAAGATCCACTGGCTGAACTTGTTAAGATTGATCCGAAGTCAATTGGTGTGGGTCAATATCAACACGATGTGAACCAGACTGGTTTGGCAAAAACACTTGATGCAGTGGTAGAAGACTGTGTGAATGCTGTAGGCGTTGATGTAAATACCGCTTCACCAGCAATCTTGGCTTATATTGCAGGTTTAAACAAAGCAATTGCTCAACAGATTGTTGAATATCGCAAAGAGCATGGCCGTTTTGACAACCGTCAATCGTTGAAAAGCGTACCGCGTTTAGGTGATCGTACTTTTGAACAGGCGGCTGGTTTCTTACGCATTCAAAATGGTTCTGAACCTTTAGATGCTTCTTCAGTTCACCCTGAAAGTTATGGTCTTGTTGAGAAAATTGTTGTAGCAAAAGCAACTACTGTTAAAGACATCATCGGTAATAGTGAAATCATTCGCCAAGTAAAAGCTGATGAATTTGTTGATGATAAATTTGGTTTACCAACAATCCAAGACGTTTTAGCTGAACTTGAAAAACCAGGTCGTGACCCACGTCCAGAGTTCCGTACTGCTAAATTCCGTGAAGATATTACTGAAGTTGGTCAATTGACAGAAGGTATGCAACTTGAAGGGGTGATTACTAACGTCACAAACTTTGGTGCCTTTGTTGATATTGGTGTACATCAGGATGGTTTAGTTCATATTTCTGAACTTGCAAATGAGTTTGTATCTGATCCGCATAAAGTTGTAAAACCGGGCCAGATTGTACAAGTACGTGTTATGCAGGTTGATGTTGAACGTAACCGCGTAAACTTAAGTATGCGTGCTGAAGGTTCTGCACCTGTAAAAGCTCAGCGTCCGCCACGCCGTGAGCAAAGTACAGAACAACGTTTTGAGCGTAAGCCTCAAGGTAAACGTCCTCAACCACGTAAAGATCAAGCTGAACGTCCTCAGCGCCCTAAGCAAGAGAAACCACAAGAGCAAAAAATTGGTGGTTTAGGTGCATTGTTGTTACAAGCAGGAATTAAAGGCTCTAAATAAGCGTCTTTAATTAATAAAAAGGCCTCCAAATCGGGGGCTTTTTTATTGGTTAAGATTTTTTCTAAAATTTATTAAATTAAAAATTAGTGAAGAAAAATGCAGTCCTAAAGATGAGGTGAATCTTAAGATCAACAAAATCGTTGTCAAATCTACAATCAACTATACAACGTTATAGCATAACTAAACTTTAATGATATTCAGTTGTTCGACATCATCAACCCAGCCTTGAAGCATTTACTCACTTTCAGGCTGTAATAGTACAACTTTGCTTATTTCTTTTTATTATAAATGGTTGTTTTATGTCGGTTTTAAACCTGAAAAATAGATTTCATTTAAAAGACCTCTTATCTGGAGTCGTCGTATTCCTTGTGGCATTACCGCTGTGCTTGGGTATCGCTTTAGCCTCAGGTGCTCCCATCATCTCTGGTATTATTGCAGGTATTGTGGGCGGCATTATCGTAGGTTTGCTAAGTGGTTCCCACATTAGCGTTGCAGGCCCAGCGGCAGGGCTGACGGCCGTCATTCTTGTACAGTTAGAACAATTAGGCGGCAATTATGCCGCCTTTTTATTATGTATTATTTTTGCCGGCGTCCTGCAAATTTTATTTGGTTTATTCAAGTTAGGTTTTTTTGCGAACTTTATCCCAAATAATGTCATTTTAGGATTATTAGCCGCTATTGGTGTCATCCTGATTGCGACCCAATTACCTTATCTGTTTGGGCTTTCTGATTTTTCATGGAAACAGGTTTGGACTTCAACGCCTGATGCGTTCCGTCAGCGTTTCGATAGCGGAGCTGCACTCATTGGGTTGCTCAGTTTATTTTTAATCTTAGCGTGGGACAGCAGTCCACTCAAAAAACTAGCTTTACCTTCCGCGCTAATCGCGGTTGTGCTTGCAGCGGGTTTAAATTTTATTTTAGTGAGTATTGGCTCTGCATGGGCAGTGCAAATTGATAACCTCATTCAGTTACCGAATATCTTACAAGCACCTGAAGATGTATTAATTTTTCCTGATTTTAGCTATTTAGCTGAGCCTATGATTTACACAGGGGCAATTACTCTGGCTGTCGTGGCATCTTTAGAAACATTATTGAATCTGGAAGCCGCAGACAAAATTGATCCTCAAAAACGCTCTTCTCCTCCTAACCGTGAACTCTGGGCACAAGGTACAGGTAACATCATTTCTGGCTTAATTGGTGGAATGCCTGTGACTTCAGTGATTGTACGTAGTTCTGTGAATGCAAATACAGGTGCGCGTAGCAAATGCTCTACCATTATTCACGGTGTATTGTTGCTGCTAGCGGTTTTGTTCTTCGTACCATTAATGAACATGATTCCTCTATCTGCATTGGCTGCGATCTTAATCGTGACAGGTTTTAAGCTTACCCATCCAAAACTCTTTAAACAGCTTTATCAAAAAGGTTGGAAACAGTTTTTACCTTTTATTATTACCTTGGTTGCAATTTTACTGACCGATCTTTTAATGGGAATTTTAATTGGTCTGTTCACCAGTAGTGCTTTTATTCTCTATGGTAATTTTAATAAAGGTATTCGTGTTTATAGAGAGAAGCGCTTGCATGGCGTAGTGACTCGTATTGAACTTCCATCACAAGTGACCTTTCTTAATCGCTCTGCGCTTATTTCAGCATTAGAACATGTACATAAACATCAGCAACTCATTATTGATGCAACCCAATGTGATTCAATTGATCCTGATATCTATCAGGTTATTCAAGATTATCAAAGTGAAACTGCCATTAAACGTGAGGTAAATCTTAAACTGGTCGGGTTTAAGCAGCACTATCAGGATGTTGATGATGCAGTACTTGATATTGATATTAGTACACAAGATTTACAACAAAAGCTGAGTCCTCAACAGGTCGTAAACTTGCTCAAAGAAGGGAACGAACGTTTTGTAAAAAATGAACGTCTACAACGAGATATTTATCGTCAAATCCGAGTTACCGCAGATGAAGGGCAGCATCCGATCGCAGCAGTCCTTGGTTGTATGGACTCACGTGCACCTACCGAAATGATTTTTGATGTGGGTATTGGTGATCTATTTAGCTTACGAATCGCAGGTAATATTGCTGGGCAAAAGGTATTAGGCTCTCTTGAGTTTGCTTGTCAGGCTAAAGGCTCTAAAGTGATTGTAGTCTTAGGACATACCGATTGCGGTGCGGTGACGAGCGCATGTCAATTGCGTCTAGAGCAAAAGCAAGTGTCCGATGTGAAGGAAATGCCACACATTCAATATGTGCTTGGGCCATTAATGCATTCGGTTGATAGCGTATATGACATTATGCAGCCACGTGAATTAGGTAATGCTTTTATTAGCCAAGTGACAGCAATGAATGTTCATTACAACATCCAGTACATTATTAATAACAGCAGTGTGCTCAAAGATATGGTTGAGCGAGGTGACATTGTAGTTGTGGGTGCAATTTACGATGTAAAAACAGGGCATGTTCAATTTCTTGATTGATAAGTTCTTTAATTAAAAAAAGCGCCTTATTTAAGGCGCTTTTTTACTATGGCATCAACTCAAAATTACCAGTGTTCGCCTGGGAAGATTCGTGCATATGCTTTTTGTGCCCAGTTTAATTTCTCGGTTTTTTCACCTTTTGCTGCATCCGAACTTGGGAATAAACGGAAACCAATCGACATAAACATATTGTTGATGCCTGGTGCAACCGAATATGTCATTGAAGCTAAGCGGCCTAAGTTAGTTGCCATACGTTTCGGACGTTTCACAATTGCATAAGCAATTAAGTCAGCAGCTTGGTCAGGTGAAAGTGTTGGTACATATTTATAAATTTTAGTCGGTGCAATCATTGGGGTACGAACCAATGGCATATAAATTGAAGTAATTGCGATTTTATGCGCATGAACTTCGGCCGATAGACAGCGGCTAAACGCATCAAGAGCAGCTTTAGACGCAACATAGGCAGAAAAGCGAGTCGCATTTGCTAACACACCAATCGAGCTAATATTAATGATTTGCCCATCTTTGCGCTGAATCATATGAGGCAAAATATTAAGAACTAAGCGCACTGCGCCAAAATAATTTAATTGCATCGTACGTTCAAAGTCATGAAAACGATCATAAGACTCATGTACGGCACGGCGAATAGAACGACCTGCGTTATTAATTAAAATATCAATGTGATCAACAGTCGCTAAAATTTCTTTAGATACTTGGTCAATCGTATCCATATCGTTGAGATCACATGGGAAAATTGATGCCTTACCGCCACGACTTTCAATACCTGCTTTCACTTCTTCCAAAGTTTCTTGAGTACGGGCAACAAGTAAAACATGAGCACCAGCATCAGCAAGTTTGTTTGAAATCGTTAATCCGATTCCACTCGAGGCGCCTGTCACTAAAATGACTTTATCTTGTACCTTTTCCTGGAACAGAGCTTCTAATTTTTTATTCACAGCATTTTACCTAAGTAGGGGCAGGGACTATTTATTCCGGTATGTAATTTTTATTTTTTACAACCGTAGGTTCATCCAAATGAACTCATAAATATGGCTATTATCTTAATAGATGTTTAAAAATTGTCTAGTGTGTAAATATATGAAATTTAACAATTTATTTAGAGTAAAAACTCTAAAATAGTATCTTAATCCATTAATTGCTTTTAATTGTAGAGTAGGTAGAAAATAAAAAACCCTCTATTTCCAGAGGGTTGTTAATTAGTTTAAAAATTATACAGCTGAAAGTGCTTGTTCTAAATCGGCGATTAAGTCATCTATATGCTCAATCCCAATCGAAAGACGAACCATATCTTTACTCACACCCGCAGCTTTAAGTTCTTCTTCATTGAGCTGGCGGTGAGTCGTGGTTGCAGGATGACACGCCAAACTTTTTGCATCGCCAATATTTACGAGACGAGTAAATAGCTGAAGTGCATCGATGAAGCGAGTACCGCCTTCGAGACCATCTTGCACACCAAAAGATAAGATTGCAGATGGTTTCCCTTTTACATATTTTTGAGCAAGCTGGTGCTGAGGATGATCTGTGAGACCTGCGTAATTGACCCATTTTACTTTAGAGTGATTTTTTAAATATTCCGCAATTTTTTGCGAATTTTCAGTATGACGCTCCATGCGGAGGTTTAGAGTTTCTAAACCTTGTAAAATCAAGAAAACACTCAGTGGGCTAATTGCCGCACCTGTATTACGTAATGGAACTACACGTGCGCGGGCAATATAGGCTGCTTCGCCTAAAGCTTCAACATAATTAACCCCGTGATAACTTGGATCAGGTGTGTTCAAAACTTTAAAACGTTCTGGATATTTACCCCAAGGGAATTTACCGCTATCTACAATCGCTCCACCAATGCTATTGCCATGTCCACCGATATATTTAGTAAGTGAGTGAATGACGATATCGGCACCATATTCAAAAGGTTTTAATAAAGCAGGGGTGGCAACGGTGTTATCGACAATGACAGGTACACCATATTCATGTGCAATTTTTGCAATTGCTTCTAAATCGATGATATTTCCGAGTGGGTTGCCAATCGACTCAACAAAAACCAATTTCGTCTTATCATCAATTAAGTCACGTAAGCTTTCAGGCTTTTGATAATCAAAAAAGCGAACTTCAATGCCTTGTTTTGGTAAGGTATGGGCAAATAGATTATACGTTCCACCATACAAGGTTGAGACAGAAGCAATATTGTCTCCAGCTTCAGTAATGGTCTGAATTGAGTAAGTAATTGCTGCCATTCCAGAAGCTAAGGCTAAAGCACCAATTCCGCCTTCGAGTGCAGCAAGACGTTGTTCAAGTACAGCAGTGGTCGGGTTCATAATGCGGGTATAAATATTACCCTGAACTTTTAAATCGAAAAGGTCAGCACCGTGTTGTGTGTTATCAAATGCATAAGAAGTGGTTTGATAAATAGGAACCGCGACAGCTTTTGTGGTTGCTTCTGGTGAATAACCAGCATGAATTGCTAGAGTTTCATCTTTATAAGTCATGATTACTTCATCTTCGTGAGTTAAATATTGAGCGAGTCTAGCCTAAAATTAATAAACAAAATTGCAGAAATTCTGGTTTGTTTTCTAATTTTAGGAATAAAGATAGAAAAATATACGCTGAAACACTGTATAAATCTTATACATAAACATTTTGCAACTTATTGAAAAAGAAAATTGTTTGATAAATCCGTACGATGGAAATCATAACTTCAAGTCAATGAGGTTTTCAGCGTATAATACGCGCGATTATTTATCGCTTTATGCGATGTATTGGTTTTTCAATTGAGGAGTCCTGCGTGGCCCAATATATTTATACGATGAACCGAGTGTCTAAAATGGTTCCGCCAAAGCGCGAAATCTTAAAAGACATCTCTTTATCATTTTTCCCGGGTGCCAAAATTGGTGTGCTCGGTTTGAACGGTGCAGGTAAATCTACCCTGCTTCGTATTATGGCTGGCGTAGATAAAGATTTCTCTGGTGAAGCTCGTGCACAACCTGGAATTAAAATCGGCTATTTAGAGCAAGAACCACCGCTTGATCCAACTAAAGACGTTCGTGGTAACGTTGAAGATGGCGTGCGTGAAGCTTTAGATGCATTAGAGCGTCTTGATCAGGTTTTTGCAGAATATGCAGACCCAGATGCAGATTTTGATGCACTTGCAAAAGAGCAGGAAAAATTAGAATCAATTATCCATGCTTGGGATGCACACAACCTAAACAACCAGCTTGAAATTGCTGCGGATGCTTTGAATCTTCCAGCTTGGGATGCAGACGTATCACTACTTTCTGGTGGTGAGCGCCGTCGTGTTGCACTTTGCCGTTTATTGCTTTCTAAACCAGATATGTTACTTCTGGATGAACCGACGAACCATTTGGATGCAGAATCTGTAACTTGGTTAGAACGTTTCTTAAAAGATTTCCCTGGCACTATCGTTGCGATTACGCATGACCGTTATTTCTTGGATAACGTGGCTGAGTGGATTCTTGAACTTGACCGTGGTATGGGTATTCCTTATCAAGGTAACTATTCTTCTTGGTTAGAACAAAAGAATGCTCGTTTAGAGCAGGAAAATAAACAAGAAGAATCTTTTGCTAAAGCATTGAAAAAAGAACTTGAATGGGTTCGTTCAAATGCTAAAGGTCAGCAAAAGAAAAACAAAGCGCGTATGGAACGTTTTGAAGAGCTTAACTCTAAAGAATTCCAGCAACGTAATGAAACGTCTGAAATCTATATTCCACCTGGTCCACGTTTGGGGAACAAAGTTGTGGAAGTGGAAGGCATCAGCAAATCATTTGACGGCCGTTTACTGTACCAAAACTTAAGCTTTACTGTGCCACCAACAGCGATTGTTGGTATCGTTGGTCCAAACGGGGCAGGTAAAACGACTTTATTCCGTATGATGACTGGCGAACAGCAACCTGATACAGGTACTGTGACCTTAGGTGAGTCAGTTAAAGTTGCTTATGTTGGTCAGATCCGTGACACTTTAGATAATAATAAAACTGTTTGGGAAGAAGTTTCTGGCGGTTTAGATATCTTAAAAATCGGTGATTACGAAATCGCGTCACGTGCTTATATCGGCCGTTTTAACTTTAAAGGTCAAGATCAGCAAAAACGCGTAGGTGAATTATCTGGTGGTGAGCGTAACCGTTTACAACTAGCGAAGATCTTACAGTTAGGTGCAAACGTAATCTTACTGGATGAACCATCAAACGACTTGGATATTGAAACTTTACGTGCACTTGAGGACGCAATTCTTGTATTCCCAGGTACTGTAATGGTGGTATCGCATGACCGTTGGTTCCTTGACCGTATTGCGACACACATCTTGTCATTTGAAAATGAACAGCCAGAATTCTACGCAGGTAACTATGCAGAATACGAAGCATATCGTCAGTCACGTTTAGGTGATGACGCTGCTCAAAAACGTACGAAATACAAAAAAATTAGCGGTTAATCTCTGTTAATTTAAAAAACCAGCCTGAGGGCTGGTTTTTTTGTTTTAGGAATCTCAGTGCTTTATTTATTAAAGTCATCATGTAAATCTGCCCATATTAAAGAGGGTGCAAAGACAATTACATCAAAGGTCATTGCTAAAGGGTACAAAACCTTGCGGGTAGCACGCTTGAATGGATGTTTCTTAGTTGTTTCAATTTTTTCCTGTAATTCAACCACGTATGGGGTTACTAGTTTTTGTTGAATATCTTTTAGGCTTTTAGCTTCATAAAGTTGCCCTTTGAAAAGAATATTAATATAGGGATATGGGGTATTCTCTTGAGCTTGGAGCATGGCAAAATTCTGTTTAAAACCCAAATCCTTTAACATATCTTTTTGTTTTTCATTTAGATTTCCCATGCGTGTATTATAGCGAACCTGTATTACTCCGTGAAAATGATTTGGATCATCCATGGTGAGTACAAGTGGAGAGGGGATGTTAAGCGTTCTTTCGGTGGCCGGAATGGTTTTAATAATTTTTAGAAATTCTGCGCTACCATCAGTCATTAAATAATTATAGTCTTGACCTATAAATACTAATCCTTGTTCCTGCTGATTTTTAACTGCCTGTCCTAGGGCAATAATTTGATCTGTTTTTAAAGTATTCGTCTGAACTTGGGTTGTTTCATCGGGTAAGGCTGATGATAGCATTGACGTTGCACAGCCAGTTAAGCCAAGGCAAATTGTTAATATAGATGCAGAAAAAAGCTTGTACATAATGATTACTCAATAATAAGTTATTTTTGTCTCGTCTAACGTGAGATAAGTTCTAAATTAAAAGGTGGGGGTATGAATCGAGGTTTTGTAATTTTATTACATGCCTACTGCCTGTTATAGTGGCTTTGTTCAACTTTTTAGTTTAATGGTGCGCTTTTGCCACGTTCCGCAATTTTTATGTCCGTCTTGTTTAGTTTGCTCATATTCCAGAGTTTATGGAATGTGGCAGCGGCATTTTGCGCGCATGAAAATCAGGAAAAAGCATTGCATCATTTCGGGCATCATGCGGCTTTGAATGTATATCAATCTTCATATCAAGCTCATAATGAACAGAACGATGCCGGAAACACCTCTCATAAAGCTCCTTTAAATTTGCAAGATCACCATGATCATTTGCCTTCATGTTTTCATGTTGTGATGACTGAAGTTGCAAAACAAGCTGAAGCACCTGTAGTCCATGTGCAGGAACTCTCACAAATTTATCACTGGTCTAATTCTTACCAGTCACCCCATCTTACTGCTTTAAAACCTCCTCCTGTTTTAACCCCGCTATAGGTGGGGTAGCCAAAATAAGCCCACCGCATCTCTTATTTATTGCGGGGCAAAAACATGTCTTCTATTTTTTCAAATCGAGTGAGTTCTACTTATCACTTAGAGAGTAACGTTAAGATAACGTTAAAAAAAGTTTTAACCATCTCAAGTCTATCTGTTGCCATGCTATTGGCTGCACAAGTAACGATGGCTCAGTCTGAGATTCAACAAGAACGTTATATTCAAAAAGCAGCGTTTACTTTTGACCAAGCCTTAGAGCAGGTACAAAAATATCAAAGTCAGCAAGGTGTTTGGCAAGCACAGCAGCAAATGGCTGAGGCTAATTTAAAGCAAAGTCGTTTATGGGCCAACCCAAGTCTTTCCATTGAGCAAACAGGTTTCCAGAGTGATCAAGAAAAAGAACTTGCGATAGGTATTTCTCAGCCTTTAGATCTTTTTGGACAACGTAAGGCTGCGCAAAACTTAGCAAAAGTGGAAATATCAAAAATTGATTTGGCTGAGCAGCGTTATCAAGCTGAACTTGGATTAATCGTTAAATATTTTTGGTCGCAAGTGGCTTTGCTTGAGCTTGAAAAGTCTCTCATTGGCGAGCAGCTATCCGTTAGCCAAGAAAATTTACTAGCATCGAAAAAACGTTATCAGGCAGGCAGTATTGCTCAAGTTGATGTAGACCGAGTGCGTATGTCTCACTTGGAAAATCAGCGTTTATATCAACAAGTCGATTTAAAACTCCAAGTTGCGAAACAGCAACTAGTGAATTTATGGGGTGGTGGTTCAAGTCAGTTTCAGCTATTCCAAAGTCCAAACCAATTATGGGCGCTGGCAGCAAATGTAGAACCAAACCAAGATTCACAAAATAATTTATTGGAGCGCTCTTTCCAATTAGATTCCCTTGCGCAGCAAGCCAATATTCAACAACTTAAGGCAAAAGCAAGGCCACAACCTACTGTAACTTTGGGTGTTAATAACACTCGTTCTCCAGAGCAGAGTACAGATAACCAAATTCGTTTAGGCGTAGAAATTCCTTTAAATCTTTTTAATCGCCAACAGTATGGAGTCAAGATCGCTCAAGCCAAGCAAGAGCTGTCTCAACGCCAACAAAGCTTTTATCGACAGCAGAATCAGGTTGATATTGAAACCCTAATATCAGAGTTAAACGGTCTACACATCCAGTTTAAACAACTGAATGATCAACAAGTTCCTCTTGCTATACAAGTTCAGCAAAAAACATTGCAAGGTTTCCGTTTGGGTAAGTTCGCCGTTACTGATGTTCAGCAAGCCACCATGCAGCTGCAAGATGTCCGTTTACGTAAAGTCGAGCTATTAAAGCAGGCTTGGCAAAATTCAATTGAAATTCAAAGTTTGCGTCTTGGGTTAGAACCAGAACAGATCATGGCGAAAGATGCCTTAATGCAGCTCAATCAACGTGCTTGGCAACAAAGTCAAACATTCCCAACTCAGGCAGGAGAATAAAAATGTCGGTAAATTTAAAGAAAAATTCTCAGTGGCTTTGGGTGGGAGTGATTGCAGCAATCACTGCAATATTAATTGGTTTGCTCGTTTTAAATTCAAAAAATAAACCTGTCTCTTCTGAAGCCTCAGAAGAGCATGAGCATGCTGAAGAAGAGGGTGAAGGACATCATGACGAGGGTGAAAAACCATTGATGCTCACTGCTCAACAAATGCAGGAACAAAATTTAAAAATTGAACAGGCTGAATTAGGTGAAGTTGCTCAGCTTCAAACTTATCCAGCCAAACTGGTTGTAAATACTGACCGTCAAGCCCATGTCTCACCAAGTTTTAGTGGGCGTGTCGAAGCAGTCTATGTTGAATTGGGACAACAAGTTAAAAAGGGTCAGGCTCTCGCAAGCTTATTGGTTCCAGATCTAGTCGATCAGCAAGCTAATTTGCAAATTGCACAGTCTAATCTTGATTTAACGCGTCAGGACTATGAACGTGAACGTAGCTTATGGTCTCAGGGAATTTCTGCTAAACAAGATTATCAAAGAGCTTATAACGCTTACCAGCAAGCCCAAATTCAAGTTAAAGCAGCTCGCTCGCGCTTAAGTGCATTCGGGGCGGGTTCAGGCTCAGGAGGACGCTATACCTTAACAGCACCAATTGCTGGCATGGTGAGTAATAAAGATATTGTGGTAGGTGAAAATGTACAGTTAGCAGATCAGCTTTTTATTATTAATCAGCTTGATCAGTTATGGCTAGAGTTTATTTTGCCAAGTACCGCAAATATGAATGTGCAGCCAAATCAGCAGATTGAATTTAAATCTTTGCAAACTGGAAATGTATTTAAAGCTCAAGTCCAAAGCTTAACAACAGAGGCTGATGCTCAAACAGGGCGCTTACAAGTTCGTGCCAAGGTCTTGGCAAATAGTAGTGAGTTGCGTCCAAACTTAATGGTTAATGTTGAGCTAAATTCAGGTTCAGTGCAAAAAGTGACACGTGTAAAAGCGCAGGCGATTCAACAAGTCGAAGGTAAGGACGTTATTTTTACGCCAAAACTGGTCAAAACTGGCTTTGAACTTGAACCTGTCACTGTGCAGTTGGGACAACGTTCTAAAGATGGTCAGTGGGTCGAAGTTGTAAAAGGAATTAATCCAAGCCAGCGCTACGTTGCAGAAGGTAGCTTCTTGCTGAAATCCGAACTGGAAAAAGGAGAGGCGGAGCATGGACATTAATAAACCTGTGCTGCCCAAACCTGAAGGACTGTTTGACAGAATTATTCAGTTTGCTATTCAAAATGCTATTTGGGTCATGTTATTTGTACTGACGTGGATTGGAGTTGGTATCTGGAGTTATCAAAAGCTTCCTATTGATGCGGTTCCAGACATTACCAATGCTCAGGTCCAGATTAATACTCAAGCAAATGGATATACGGCTTTAGAGGTCGAACAGCGGATTACCTATCCTATTGAAAATGCGATGGCCGGAATTCCTAATCTGGAACAGACTCGCTCTATTTCCCGTTATGGACTTTCCCAAGTCACCATCATTTTTAAAGATAGAACAGATATTTATTGGGCAAGACAACTGATCAACCAGCGTTTACAAGAGGCGGACGGACAACTTCCCGAATCAGTTGATCCAGTGATGTCTCCTGTTTCAACAGGTTTAGGTGAAATTTATCAATGGGTGGTAAAAGCAAAATCTGGTGCTAAAAAAGCAGATGGCACAGCCTATACAGCCATGGATTTACGTGAAATTCAGGACTGGATTGTACGGCCTCAATTGCAGCGTGTGAAAGGCGTAGCCGAAATTAACAGTATTGGTGGCTACAATAAAACTTATATTGTGTCGCCTGATTTAAAACGTTTGCAGCAGCTTCAGATTTCAATCAATGAATTTCAAACTGCGCTGCAAGAAAATAATGAAAATCGCGGTGCAGGTTTTATTGAAGAAAACGGAGAGCAACTCACCGTTCGTGTGCCGGGTATGCTAAGTAGTGTTGAAGATATTCAAAATATTACTGTAAGTACCAAAAATGGGTTACCTATTCGCGTGGCCGATGTAGCAAATGTTTCTATTGGGCATGATTTAAGAACCGGAGCTGCAACTTACAATGGTGAGGAAACGGTTCTTGGCATAGCCATGATGATGATGGGAGAAAACAGCCGTACCGTTGCTCAGGCGGTTGATAGCAAAGTTAAGGAGATTCAGCCTACTTTGCCTAAAGGTGTGGAAATCGAAACGGTTTATGACCGAACAAGTTTAGTAAACAAAGCAATTGCAACCGTACAGAAGAACCTTGTTGAAGGTGCAATTCTGGTTATTGTGATTTTGTTTATTTTTCTAGGAAATTTTCGAGCAGCTTTAATCACAGCCTGCGTTATTCCACTTTCGATGTTATTTACCCTGACAGGTATGGCTGAGCAAAACATTAGTGCCAATCTAATGAGCTTAGGAGCGCTTGATTTCGGGATTATTGTAGATGGTGCAGTTGTTATTGTAGAAAACTGTATTCGACGTCTAGCAGAAGCACAGCATGCTTTACATCGGCCACTTACACGCACTGAGCGATTCAAAGAAGTATTCCTTGCAGCAAAACAGGCCCGTCGACCACTTATTTTTGGGCAAATGATTATTCTGGTGGTCTATTTACCTATTTTTGCTTTATCTGGTGTTGAAGCCAAAATGTTCCATCCAATGGCAATGACTGTGGTTATGGCATTATTGGGCGCCATGATTCTTTCTGTCACATTTGTACCTGCGGCAGTTGCTCTTTTTGTTACGGGTGAGGTGAAAGAAAAAGAAACACGTTGGATGCAGCTTTTAAAGCAGAAATACCGAGATGTCCTCGATCAGGCTTATCAACTTAAGATTGTGGTCGTTAGTTTTGCATTAAGTATTTTAGTGCTTACAGGCGTGTTAGCTACCCAAATGGGTAGTGAGTTTGCTCCGCAACTTAGCGAAGGTGACTTCGCCTTACAGCAAATGCGTTCACCGAGTACTGGGCTCGAGCAATCACTGCGAATGCAGGAAAATACTGAAAAACTCATTTTGAAAAACTTTCCCGAGGTAAAAGCTGTTTTTGCTCGAACAGGAACGGCTGAGGTTGCAACCGATGTCATGCCACCTAATATCTCTGATGCGGTCATTTTACTTAAACCGCATGATCAATGGCCAAACTCTAAAGAGACGCTAGCTGAGCTGCGTTCACGTATGGAAGCTTTTTTAGCGACATTACCGGGTAATAACAGTGAGTTCTCTCAACCGATCGAGCTGCGCTTTAATGAGCTAATTTCAGGGATTAGGAGTGATATTGGCGTCAAGATTTTTGGTGATGATATGCAAGTACTCAATGAGCAGGCTCAAGCACTCGCTCAGAAAGTACAAAAAATTTCAGGTGCTACCGCGGTTAAGGTAGAACAAACTAGCGGTTTACCGGTGCTGAGTGTTGAAATTAACCGACCTCTGGCTGCACAATACGGATTATCTGCAAAAGCCATTCAAGATATTGTGGCGGCAAGTGTAGGTGGACAAAATGTTGGGCAGATTTTACAAGGCGATAGACGATTTGATTTTGAAATTCGTCTAGAAGACCAGCAGCGTACCATCCAAAACTTAGCTCAACTTCCGATTCAGCTACCAAATGGTGGACTGATCCAGCTTCAAGATGTTGCTAAAGTTGAACGTACCTCAGGTTTAAATCAGGTGGGGCGTGAAAATGGTAAGCGCCGTGTCATTATTACTGCAAACGTAGAAGGCCGTGACTTAGGATCATTTGTTCAAGAATTAAGAACAACACTCGCAAAGGAACAACTGCCAGCAGGTTATTGGTTGGAGTATGGCGGTCAGTTTGAAAATCTAGCCTCAGCTGCTGCCCGAATGAAAATTGTTGTTCCATTGGCGCTTACTATGATTTTCATTCTACTCATGGCTGTATTCCATAATGTTAAAGAAAGCCTGTTGGTCTTTAGCGGCGTACCATTTGCTTTGTCGGGTGGTCTTATTGCCCTGTGGCTAAGAGATATTCCGCTGTCTATGTCGGCTGGTGTCGGGTTTATTGCTTTGTCGGGTGTCGCTGTTTTGAATGGTCTGGTGATGCTGAGCTTTATTAAAGAGCTTAGAGAAAAATTTGATATTCAAACTGCAACATGGAATGGAGCGATCTTACGTTTAAGACCTGTACTCATGACAGCTTGTGTCGCGTCTCTTGGCTTTATTCCAATGGCTTTGGCAACAGGAACTGGTGCAGAAGTACAGCGACCTTTGGCAACTGTAGTAATCGGTGGCATTATTTCATCTACGATATTAACGCTGGTTTTATTACCGGTCATTTATCGATGGATGAATGAAGGCAAGACGAAAAGTGTTGAGCATTCATAATGTCATCGTTTTGAGATATCTTTTTTGATGACAGAGTCAATTCAAAAAAGTGTTTGAAAGAGTTAAAGGTAATGGTGTCTTTATCGTTACTTTTAACTCACCATAAAGACAAATAAAAAGGAGTCCGCAAAATGGGTGGACATCATGATCATAGTCATGCTGTAGTGACTGAAGGTAATGCTAAGAAATTAACGATTGCTTTAGCGCTTACGACAACGTTTTTAATCGTTGAGGTCGTTGCAGGTTTAATCACACAAAGTTTGGCATTGCTTTCTGACGCTGCGCATATGTTTACAGATGCAGCTGCTTTGGCAATTGCTTTGGTTGCCATTCAAATTTCAAAGCGTCCCGCTGATAATAAACGTACTTTTGGCTATCAGCGCTTTGAAATTCTGGCCGCTTTATTTAATGCGCTCATGCTGTTTGTAGTGGCGGTTTATATTTTATATGAGGCCTATATTCGGTTCTCTAAGCCACCTGAAATCCAAAGCGTGGGTATGCTCATTGTGGCGACCATTGGTTTAGTGATTAACCTCATCTCAATGAAAATTCTGATGTCGAATGCCAACTCTAGCCTAAATATTAAAGGTGCCTATTTAGAAGTTTTAAGCGATGCACTAGGTTCGGTAGGCGTGATTATTGGTGCAATTGTTATTTACTTCACTAATTGGTACTGGATTGACACGCTTATTGCTGTACTCATTGGCTTTTGGGTGTTACCGAGAACATGGATTTTACTTAAACAGAGCATTAATATTTTGCTCGAAGGTGTGCCAGAAGAAGTGGATATTGAGAAGTTACGTACAGATCTGCTTTCTTTAAATGGTGTAGAGAGTATTCATCAACTCAAAGTATGGGCGATTACTTCTAAAAACATCCATTTAACGGTGCATTTATTTGCGCCACAAGCGGACCGTACCAAGCTCTATCAAGATGCTGTTGAAATGCTTTCTCATGAACATGGTATTGGCGAAGTGACATTGCAAATTGAGGACGATGCCGAGATCAATTGTCAGCATGTTGCTCAACATGCTCCACACGAGCATGATGAGAATGACAAAGAACATTCACATCAGCATTAAGCTGATGTGAACCCTTTTTTTAAATTTCCCATTCGTGATTGCAGTCACGGCATTTCCAGTGTTTTTGTGACTGCATAAATGCTTGCATAGAGAGTTTAAAGTCTGGCAAATCACGCCAAAACATAAAACCTGCCCCTAAAGTCACAACAAAAACAATTACTGTTGCAATTTGAAGAGTGCTACCTGCGCCATTGCCAAAAATCCACATAAAAATGCTAATCACAACCAAGAGTAAAAGCATAAAAAGTGCAGGAATTAAGATCGCAAGGCTTTTAGGAACTGCTGGTTTTACGCTGTTAATGCCTTGGCTTACAGGCATAATTTTAACACTTTGACATTGAGGGCAACGATATTGCATGAGAACTCCACATTCAGTTTGAATCTATTCTAACGGAAATGTCGGAAAAGAAAAAAATTTGTAAGATATCGATGGAGTACTGTGAGTTAGCAGAAAAATTACTTATGAATAAACAAAGAAATATAAAAAACTGATGATTTATCCGTACACATAAAAATTAAAATAATATTGTAGAGCATGCTAATCTACAGAAAAATCAAGTGTGATTAGCACTATAAATGAGCTTAAATACTCATAAATAGGACGTGCAATAAATATAAAAAGGAGAGAGGGATTGGGTCAACAAGATGACAATGAGTCGAAGCCTACAACGACACCATCAGTTGTAGCCACCCCAGATACCGTAAAACCGTCATTATCTCGTCGATTACTGCATAAGACATTGCAACATGCCCAAGATGCGGTCGGGTTCGCTAGTGATACGACACGTAATATTGCAGAGGTTGCAGATGCTGCATTAGATGCGCTCGATCAAGTGACTACCCACACTAGACGTGGAGTTGTCGGAATGACAAATCTGGCAGCAGGCACGGTACGAGATATGGTGTCTGAAACCAGTGAAACTGCACGCCAAGTCGCGTTGATAATGGCACGTACCTTTTTAGGTAAAAGTACCTTAACGTTGTACTTGCCCGAAATGTTGTTAAATAATCAAATTCGTAAGCGCATTGATCGCTCTGAAATTGATGATATTAAAATTAAGTGCGGCAATGATAGTTTCCAAGTCGAGATCGATGGGCATTATCATCGTTTCATGTACCGTTTAAGTTTAGATTTTAAAGTATTGGAATGCCGTATTGGGCAGGAAAAGTTTTTGCGTCTACGTCAAATGGATGAGAGTCTTGATGTCCAGATTCGTCATGGGGGAACGCTGTCTAACTGGGCTGTTCGCCGTATTGGTCGAGTTGGTTTTGAAGTCGTAAATATGTTGCCCATTCCATCACTCATTAATCATTTGATTGGTGATATTCCGGGCATCCAACGCGATGGCCACCGGATGTGGTTTATTGATCTAGAACAAGCAGGATTTATTGACTTTATTAATAACCGCTCTTGGATGGTTGAAAAGCTTTTGAGCTTGACTGATTTCAGTATTTTACCGGGTTTAAATATTTTGAGAGAAAGCCGAGAGCTGGTACAGCAATTGGTAGATCAATTTGAAATTAGAGGACTACGGGTACAGTCGGGTCGCCTTGAAGTACAAGTGGGAATTGCAAGCTCATAGGAAAAGCTGATCATTGATTGGCTTTTTATTTTTTTAGGCAAGAAAAAAGCCACTGACATTATGCAGTGGCTTTTTAGAATTTGGCGTCCCTACGGGGATTCGAACCCCGGTTACCGCCGTGAAAGGGCGATGTCCTAGGCCTCTAGACGATAGGGACTTGATGAGGCGTACACAAAGGAGCGTGGTGGAGTCAAGCGGGATCGAACCGCTGACCTCTACAATGCCATTGTAGCGCTCTACCAACTGAGCTATGACCCCAGTTTGTGTGAGCGCAATATTAGAGTTAATGCGCTCACACGTCAACAAAAAAGTGAATTAAGCTTCTCTAGTTGCTTCATTTTTCGGCAATTTTAAGCTTTCATTGAGTTTTTCCCAATTTTTAACTTCTTTCTTGCTTGGTCCACCCACAATTTCTAAAGCGCGACGTAAACGAGCGAAAGTTAAATCAGGCCCAAGAGTAACCATCGACTGCATTACAGGTGTTGAGCTGGTTGAACCCGCAATAGCGATAAAGAACGCTGGCATGAAATCGCGTAATTTAATCTCCATCTGGTTCGCAAGATCCATTAGGGTTTGGCTAACAGTGTCATTGTTCCAAGTAAACTGGCCTTCAAGACGCCAAATTGCAAATTGTAGACTTTGACGAACCTGTTCTTGAGTCAATTTTTTGCTTTCAAACATTTCAGCGGTAATTTGTGGCATATGGTTAAAATAGAAACCAGCCCAATTCACGGCTTCTGAAAGTAAATTAATACGCGGTTGAATGGCAGCAGCAATATCTTCTAAAGTGCTACGGTCACTCTTCCATGTTAATAAACGGTCTAATAATTGGCCAGGTGTTAAACCTTTGATCCATTGACCGTTAAGCCAGTTTAATTTTTCAACATCAAAAATTGGGCCACCTAGTGATACACGTTGAATATCAAAGCTATCCATCATGTCTTGTAGCGTAAACACTTCACGCTCATCTGGCATTGACCAGCCCATACGGCCTAAATAGTTTAATAAGGCTTCTGGTAAAACGCCGATATCGCGGTAGTAGTTAATTGATGTCGGGTTTTTACGTTTAGATAATTTTGATTTATCTGGGTTACGCAACAATGGCATGTGGCAAAGTGTCGGCATTTCCCAACCAAAATATTGGTAAAGCAACTGATGCTTCGGTGCAGATGGAAGCCATTCTTCCCCGCGCAATACATGAGTGATTTCCATTAAATGGTCATCAACCACGTTGGCTAAATGATAAGTTGGTAATCCATCATTTTTAAGAAGAACTTGCATGTCGACTTGTACCCAAGGAATTTCAACTTCCCCGCGTAATAAGTCATTAAACTTACAAATACCTTCTTCAGGTACTTTCATACGAATGACATGGGGTTCACCAGCTTCTAAGCGACGAGACACTTCTTCTTGAGAAAGTTTTAACCCGCGCCCGTCATATTTTGGTGTTTCACCGCGTGCTTGTTGTTCAGCACGCATCTGGTCTAATTCTTCTGCTGTAGCGAAACAGTAAAAAGCATGACCCTTTTCAACAAGTTCTAATGCGTATTGCTTATAAATTCCCATACGTTCAGATTGGCGATACGGTGCATGAGGACCACCTACATCTGGACCTTCCGACCAATTTAGACCTAACCAACGCAATGAATCCAAAATCATTTTTTCAGATTCTGGTGTAGAGCGAAGTTGGTCTGTATCTTCAATTCTTAAAATGAATTCTCCGCCATGTTGTTTCGCAAAACACATGTTAAATAAAGCGATGTAAGCTGTGCCGACATGGGGGAAACCAGTAGGGGAAGGTGCAATACGAGTACGAACTTTCATAGGTAATGGGTCAAAATAAAAATTGAAACTATTATAACGAAAAAGCCCAGTATTCTGACGTTTTATTTAACATCAGACTGGGCTAAAACTGAAACGAAGAGGGGGTGTTTCAGGTTTTAAGAGGTATGCGGCTGAAAGATTGCCTGAACAAAACGTGAAAAACGTTCATGCTGAGCAGCAAGAAAATTTTGAGTCGGTGTAACGCGAATAGTATTGAGAACTTTAAGCTCATCATCTGTAGAAGGTAATACAATAGGATTACGTTTCTGTTGATCTAAAGCTTTTTCAATAAGCGAAGTCTGCTTATCTGACCCAGTTTTATTTGGGGTATCTTTAAGTACTGCTGCTGCAGAAAATTGTGATGCTAAACCCAGCACCAAACTTAAGCTTAACGCTTTTCCATAATGAATTTTCATTATTAATCATCCCCTCTGTTCATTACATTTCATCTATTTTTTGAATTTAACGAAATGTAAAATTACGGTAATGCTACGATTTAAACATAAATCTTAATAAAAAAGTGGAACTGTGTCACACTTTTTACAAAAATTATCTATATTTTAATCTGGTCGACCCCAATGTAGGTCATATGTATCCTTTGCGCTTCATTAT
>NZ_JRVL01000335.1:21915-24739 GCF_054823985.1 Acinetobacter sp. GN11
TCAGAGGTGGGCGTATATTAGGGCGATTTAATAAAAGTGTCAAATAGTTTTCTGAAGAAATATTAAAAAAAGCAGTCAAGCGATTAAAAATAACTCAAATTGTAGAAAATATATACATTTAGCCCTCATTTTTCTGAAAAGGTTCAATAATTGCCTTTATAACGGAGGGATGTTGTAAATATCCTAAAATCTCATGAGGCTGGTTGGCGAAGGTGAAAATTTTCTGATTAATAATAGGCGGGTCAAAGGTAAAAGGAGGTTCACATAAGGGAAATGCAGTCAGAAAATCATCTTGAGAGTAAAAATTAAACCATTCACCATGAATACATGGTGGTCTGACAATAGGACTAGGAAGCTTACTTTGAATAACCCTAAAAGATAAAGGGGAAGCCAACGTTATAAATCTTTTAATTGAAAACCGATGTGAAGGGTTTGAAAGTAGGTTAAAAGCGATAACTGAACCAAGAGAGTGCGCAACGACAATATAATCATCTTCTTCTCGCATTTTCTTTAAAATCCGCTCATTCACTTCTTGCATAAATTCAGGATTAGATAAATACATATAAGTTTCAATCAGAAACTGCTGTATCAAGCTCTCATGTAATTTAGGGAAATTATTTAAAAGAACAACCAACTCTTTAAGTACTCGGTCTTTTACGAGCTGAGAGGTGAGATAGAGTCGTTCCGAAAAGCTTTTTTCAGCTGGATCGGTTGCTGGTAGTAATAAAGGAACAAATGGAGTGTGTTCTTTAGCTGGGGGATTATGGCGATGTAAATGAATGGGTAAATAATTATTTAAAAATGACTTGGGTAATAAAGTGTTAAGGTCTAATTGATTGTTTAACTGATATTTAGTCATCAGATCGCCATAAAATGGCATGTGAATATGAAGATCGCGCACGTTAACTTTGCAAGGCATCTGTTTTAGGCCAAGCTTAAATACTTTTAGCCAATGCTCTTTCAAGCGGTGAGCAGTGTAATTCTGTTGATTCATCCCGTGGATAAATATAATTTTCATTCTATACAAGGAATTGTTTTTAATATAAATTTTAATCTACAACGGTATGTTATATAAAACCAGTATGTAGACAAAAAAAAGTGTAGCTTTTTGCTACACTTTAATTCAATAAGAGCTGTTTAGACTTTATTGCGGTAAAAAATAAAATAGCTGACATAACATAAAGCTGTAAAAATTAGACAGCCCACAAAACCAGCACGCATTTCAGGGTCTGCTGCCATGCTCAAACAAGTAATAAAGCAGAAAATAAAACCTAAAATCGGCACGATAGGAAATAATGGAGCGGCATATTGTAAGTCTTTAACTGTATGGCCAGATTTGTACCATTGGCGACGGAAATTAAATTGACTTAAACAAATGCTCATCCAGACAATAACCATCGTAAATGCAGCAACGCCAAGCAGATTTTTAAAGATAGTCTCTGGTGCAAATTGCTCTGATAACAAACCAGGAATTGCTCCAAACATTGTTACAACTAGGGCAACAATCGGTGTTCCGCTTTTTGAAAGCGTAGCAAATACGCTCGGTAATAATTTTTGTTCTGACAATGACCACATCATACGCGAAGCGGCGTAAAGTCCTGAGTTTGCTGCTGAAAGTAGGGCGGTAATAATTACAAATCGAATAATGTCATCCGCATATGGAATGCCAATATAATTAAATACGGTAACGAAAGGACTACTACTTACGCTTTCACTGCCTAAACCTGCAAGCTGGAAGGGAAGCAAAGCGCTAATAACAATAATGGTTCCGACAAAGAAAATAAGAAGGCGCCAAATCGCAGCGTTAATTGCTTTGGGTACATTCTGAGCCGGATCTTTGGTTTCACCTGCTGCTACGCCAATTAATTCAGTGCCTGAGAAAGCAAAGTTAACAATGAGCATGGTGGTAAAAATAGGAATTAAACCGTGTGGAAACCAGCCTTGAGCTGTAAGATTGCTAAATAGCGGTGCAGTTTGGCTACCATGAAAAGGAATTAAACCAAAAATTGCTAAGAGGCCGAGCACAATAAAAGCAATAACAGTAATGACTTTAATAAGAGCTAGCCAAAACTCAGACTCAGCAAAAATGCGAGTTGAACTAATATTTAAACCAAAAATAGTGATTGCAAAAACAATTGTCCAGATCCACATTGAAATATGTGGGAACCATTCCTGCATGAGTAACGCTGCGGCTGTGAATTCAGTTCCAAGCGTTGCAGTCCAAGTCAGCCAGTACATCCAAGAAATCATATAGCCTGTACTAGGACTAATATATTTTTTGGCATAAGCACCAAAAGAACCTGAAACAGGCATGTGTACAGCAAGCTCTCCTAGGCAGAGCATGACCATATACGCAATCGCACCACCAAGAATGTAGGCAATAATTGCGCCAATAGCTCCAGTTTGTGAAATGACTTCCCCTGAACCTAAAAATAAACCAGTTCCGATCGCCCCGCCGAGTGATAGCATTACAAGATGGCGAGTGCTCATGGCTCTTTTTAAAGGTGCAGTACTGTTCTGATGCTGATGAGCATCTAGTTGATTGTCAGATGGCTGCATATTACACATTGAGAGAATTAAGAAAGACGCTATTTTAGATAAAATAGGCAAATGTGCAATCTAGAAAGAGATAAAGAATAAACAGTAAGGTGACGATAGAGTCTTTTTATAATTTTTAAAGCAGAATATGGCGTCCCTACGGGGATTCGAACCCCGGTTACCGCCGTGAAAGGGCGATGTCCTAGGCCTCTAGACGATAGGGACATATGTGAGGCATACATCTGAAAAAAATTACTGGCGTCCCTACGGGGATTCGAACCCCGGT
>NZ_JRVL01000336.1:0-373 GCF_054823985.1 Acinetobacter sp. GN11
GGCAGCAAACTTAGGACCTTGAGTCTTTTGTACAGACGTGAAGTTTTCAATGTCCATGGTATCCATCACCTGACCACCAAAGCGTTCAGCCACGATACCCGTGTTAATGCCCTTACGTGCAGCATAGATTGCTGCTGTTGCGCCCGCAGGTCCACCACCAATCACTAACACATCAAACGCATCTTTGGCATTAAGCGCTGCTGCATCTTTTTCAGCTGAGTTGGTGTCAAGTTTTGCCACAATCTCTTCAAGCGTCATACGGCCTTGGCCAATGTGTTCATTGTCTTGGAACACCATTGGTACAGCCATAATTTTGCGTTGTTCAACTTCGTCTTGGAAGAATGAACCATCAATCATGGTTGCTGTGGTGTTC
>NZ_JRVL01000337.1:0-449 GCF_054823985.1 Acinetobacter sp. GN11
ATATACACAGCCACAATATTCTTGTTGATAAAACTCTTCTCGTTTACTGATTTCAATCATACGGCTTGAGCCACCATTTTTACGCCAGTTGTAATCCCAGTACTGAATTTCAGGATAGTGCGCAGCAGCACGAATTCCGCAGTCATTGATTTGCGCCATATTTTTCCAGCGAGAAATTCCTAGCGAACTACTGATGAGACTAAAGCCGTGTTCATGTGCGTAAAGGGCAGTTCGTTCAAATCGCATATCGAAACACATGGTACAACGAATACCGCGTTCAGGTTCATCTTCCATACCTTTTGCTCGAGCAAACCAATTGTCAGTGTCATAGTCTGCATCGATAAATGGAATATTATGCTTTTCGGCAAAACGAATATTTTCTTCCTTACGGATGAGATATTCTTTTACTGGATGGATATTAGGATTATAAAAAAATATTGAAAATTTAA
>NZ_JRVL01000053.1:0-16511 GCF_054823985.1 Acinetobacter sp. GN11
GCTGGTGTTGTTGCGAAAGTAACTGCATAAGCATAATATAGTGGCGGATTACGTCTCAGGTTGAGGGCTTTGGCTCTCAACTTGCATTATAGGTCAGTAGTTCAATTGGTAGAGCGTCGGTCTCCAAAACCGAATGTTGGGGGTTCGAGTCCCTCCTGGCCTGCCATATTTTGAAATAAAAAGCTTGATGCTGGCTTAGTTGTTCATATAATAAGTCGCGAGTTCTACGACGAGTACAAAAATGTCGAATGATAAATCGCGCGACGCATTGAGCGACGCGCCAATTCCTCAAAGAAATAATTCTGCTGAAGTTGTTCGTTCTGGTTCGCCTCTAGATATTGTTCTATGGGTGATTGCGATTGCATTATTGGTTTTAGCTGTTATGGCGAATCAGTATTTACCAGCGCATTGGGCGCCTGCCAATAATATCTGGGTGCGCGTTGGGGCAATTTTTGCTTGTATCGTTGTGGCTTTAGGTTTATTATACGCCACCCATCAAGGTAAAGGCTTCGTTCGTTTGCTAAAAGATGCACGAGTCGAATTGCGTCGAGTAACTTGGCCAACAAAACAAGAAACAGTCACTACATCGTGGCAGGTTCTATTGGTTGTAGTTGTTGCATCATTGGTTTTATGGTGTTTTGACTATGGTTTGGGTTGGTTAATTAAGTTGATTATCGGGTAAAAGAGCTATGAAACGTTGGTACATTATTCATGCCTACTCTGGTTATGAAAAACAAGTGTTACGTTCACTTACAGAACGAATCCAGCGTAGCGCTGTTGCTGATAGCTTTGGTGATGTCCTTGTTCCTACCGAAGAAGTGGTAGAAATGAAGGATGGTAAGAAACGTAAATCTGAACGCAAATTCTTTCCAGGCTATGTGTTAGTCGAAATGGAAATGAATGATGATACTTGGCATATCGTTAAAGAATGTCCAAAGGTTCTAGGTTTCATTGGTGGTACACCTGAAAAACCAGCACCAATCACTCAGCGTGAAGCAGATGCGATTCTTGCGCGTGTGCGTAATACAGGTGAAGCACCACGTCCTAAGACGATGTTTGAGCCAGGTGAAGAATTACTTGTTATTGACGGTCCCTTCACAGACTTTAAAGGTGTGGTGGAAGAAGTTCAATACGAAAAGTCACGTTTAACGTTGACGATTAACGTATTTAATCGACCAACTCAGGTTGAACTCGAATTTCGCCAAGTCGAAAAAACGATTTAATCTTAATTGGTTGAAAAGCGCCCGATTTTATCGGGCATTGTTGTTGTAATAGAAGTGTATCGTAAAGATTGGGGAGCCTAGCGGCGTTTGTACCCAGAGGTATTTTAAAATGGCTAAGAAGATTGACGGCTATATCAAGCTGCAAGTTCCAGCTGGTAAAGCAAATCCATCTCCACCAATTGGTCCTGCATTAGGTCAACGTGGTGTAAACATCATGGCATTCTGTAAAGAATTCAATGCTGCTACACAAAAAGTTGAACAAGGTCTTCCAATTCCTGTAGTGATTACTGTGTACAACGACAAGTCGTTCACATTCATCATGAAAACTCCTCCAGCTTCTATTCTTCTTAAGAAAGCTGCTGGTATCCAAAAGGGTTCTGCTGTACCAAACAAAACTAAAGTTGGTAAGTTGACTCGTGCTCAGTTAGAAGAAATTGCGACTACTAAAGAACCAGATTTAACTGGTGCTGATTTAGACGCACGTGTACGTACCATTGCTGGTTCTGCGCGTTCTATGGGCTTGGAAGTGGAGCTATAAGACATGGCAAAGTTAACTAAACGTCAAAAAGCCATTGCTGCTGCTGTTGAAGCAAACAAAGTTTACACTTTGGAAGAAGCGGTGCAAGTTCTTAACAGCTTACCTGCTGCGAAGTTCAAAGAATCTTTAGATGTAGCTGTAAATCTTGGTGTAGACCCGCGTAAATCTGATCAGGTTGTTCGTGGTGCGACTACGTTACCTGCTGGTACTGGTAAAACTGTACGTGTAGCGGTATTTGCTCAAGGTGCGCAAGCAGAAGCTGCTAAAGAAGCTGGTGCAGACATCGTAGGTTTTGATGACCTTGCTGAAAGCATCCAAGGTGGCAACCTTAACTTTGATGTTGTAATCGCTGCTCCTGACGCTATGCGTGTTGTTGGTAAGCTCGGTACAATCCTTGGTCCACGTGGTTTAATGCCAAACCCTAAAGTTGGTACTGTAACTCCTGATGTAGCGAATGCTGTTAAAAACGCTAAATCTGGTCAGGCTCGTTACCGTGTAGACAAAGCGGGTATTATCCATGCTGCGATCGGTCAGTTAGGCTTTGATGCTGCTGCTATCCGTCAAAACGTTGAAACCTTAGTTGCTGACTTGAAAAAGTTAAAACCTGCAACTTCTAAAGGTGTATACATCAAAAAGATCACTTTGAGCTCAACTATGGGTCCTGGTCTTACTGTTGATGTAAGCAACGTTTCTAACTAAGTTTTAAACTTAGTAAAGAATTTTAAAGTCCTGATTGAGGGCAGGGTGTAAAGAATCATAGATTTTTTACACCCATTCAAAGTAATGCTTTGTTTCCTCACTCATCAGGCGGACTTTGAATTGATAAATGTAAATTTATCAGCGTCAAAGACCACAGGCGAAGAGACTTCTTTTGAATATCTTCTTAATAGCCCAGCCTGCGTAGACGCGGTGGTGTGATTTATTCCTCCTCCGCGTGCAAGTCAAATCCTTGTTGACTTGCGAATTGGGAGTGTACTTTTTTGAGTACATAAATCACCGTTAGGAGGTTTTACAATGGCTCTTCTTATTGAAAGCAAAAAACAGATCGTTGCTGAAGTGGCTCAAACTGCTTCTACAGCGTTCGCTGCCGTTGTTGCTGACTATCAAGGTTTAACCGTTGAGCAATTAACTACTCTTCGTGTTGAAGCTCGTAAACTAGGTGTTGCTACACGCGTTGTGCGTAACACTTTGGCTAAACGTGCTCTTCAAGATACGCAATTTGCAATCTTGAATGACAACCTTGTTGGCCCAACAATCTTAGCATTCTCAACTTCTGAAGACGATATGGGTGCAGCTGCACGCTTGTTTGAAGAATTTGCTAAAACTAACAAAGCATTTGAATTAAAAGCTGCTGCATTTGACGGCAAACTTTATCAAGGTGCTGAAGTTAGCGTTATCGCAAATCTTCCAAACCAAGAAAAAGCGCTTACTATGCTCGCATCTGTTCTTCAAGCTCCTATTTCGAAATTGGGTCGCTTACTTACAGCGCTTCAAGAGAAAAACGAGTCAGAAGCTGCTTAAGCTCAAATCTACTTCCA
This sequence comes from Acinetobacter sp. GN11, assembly GCF_054823985.1. Taxonomy (NCBI): domain Bacteria; kingdom Pseudomonadati; phylum Pseudomonadota; class Gammaproteobacteria; order Moraxellales; family Moraxellaceae; genus Acinetobacter; species Acinetobacter sp. GN11. Next base: position 3,300 of record NZ_JRVL01000053.1, read on the forward strand.
CACCATTCAATACCCATTTGGAGTTAATCTCATGGCTTTAACAAACGAAGAAATCCTAAACGCAGTTGCTGAAAAAACTGTTCTTGAACTTGTTGAACTTATTTCTGCTTTTGAAGAAAAATTCAACGTATCTGCTGCTGCTGTAGCTGTAGCTGCTCCTGCTGCAGGCGCTGCTGCTGCTGAAGAACAAACTGAATTCAACGTTGAGTTGACTTCTTTTGGTGCTAACAAAGTAGCTGTAATTAAAGCAGTTCGTGAAGCAACTGGCCTTGGTCTTAAAGAAGCTAAAGACCTAGTTGAAGGTGCTCCACAAGTTCTTAAAGAAGGCATTTCTAAAGAAGAAGGCGAAGAACTTAAGAAGAAACTTGAAGAAGCTGGTGCTACAGTTACACTTAAGTAATTGTAAAAGGAGTCGGTTTTTAAATCGGCTCCATAAAATGGCTGATGGCTCTTGGGTCATCAGCCTTTTTGCGTTACAATAATCGGCTCGATTTTTGTTTGTTCTGTACAATAAATGTTATATTTCAGAATAATCAAAGTAATTTCAAATGTTTACCAATATTTTTATTTTTAAAAAATATTGTTAAGCGTTTTAATACCACTAAAAATTGCAGCATTTGTAAACAGTGGTGGCCATATCGGCCTGTGTAATTCCTTCTGAGCCCGTTCTGCAGGCGGGCTTGGTTTACTTTCCGAGGACTCCAGATGGCATACTCATATACCGAAAAGAAACGGATCCGTAAGAATTTTGGTAAATTGCCCCAAGTAATGGAAGCACCGTACTTACTTTCGATTCAGGTCGATTCGTATAGAACGTTCTTGCAAGGTGGCAAAACTCCAAAAAACCGCGAAGATATCGGTCTCCAAGCCGCATTTCGTTCAGTTTTCCCTATAGAAAGTTATTCTGGCAATGCTGCTTTAGAATTTGTTGAGTATAGCCTTGGTAAGCCTGAGTTTGATGTGCGTGAATGTATTTTACGTGGTTCGACTTATGCGGCACCAATGCGCGTAAAAATTCGTTTGATTATTAAAGATCGCGAAACTAAATCAATTAAAGACGTACGTGAACAAGAAGTCTATATGGGTGAAATGCCACTCATGACAGACAATGGTACCTTTGTGATCAATGGTACTGAGCGTGTAATCGTATCTCAATTACACCGTTCACCTGGTGTGTTCTTTGATCACGATAAAGGCAAAACACATTCAAGTGGTAAAGTACTTTATTCTGCACGTATTATTCCTTACCGTGGTTCATGGTTAGATTTCGAATTTGATGCAAAAGATTTAGTTTATGTACGTATTGACCGTCGTCGTAAATTACTAGCAACTGTTGTATTGCGTGCATTGGGTTATAACAATGAACAAATCTTGAATTTGTTCTATGAAAAAGTGCCTGTATATCTTGATATGGGTAGCTATCAAATTGACCTCGTTCCAGATCGTCTGCGTGGCGAAATGGCGCAATTTGATATTGCAGATAATGATGGCAAAATCATTGTTGAGCAAGGTAAACGTATTAATGCACGTCACGTACGTCAAATGGAAGCTTCTGGTTTAGCTAAGCTATCAGTTCCTGATGAGTACTTGTATGAGCGTATCACTGCCGAAGATATTACTTTACGTAATGGTGATGTGATTGCTGCAAATACATTGTTAAGCCATGAAGTTATGGTGAAACTTGCAGAAGGCGGTGTTAAACAGTTCAATATCTTGTTTACGAACGATATTGACCGTGGTTCATTTGTTGCTGACTCATTACGTGCTGACACAACATCTGGTCGTGAAGAAGCATTAGTTGAAATCTATAAAGTAATGCGTCCAGGCGAGCCACCAACAAAAGAAGCTGCTGAAAACTTATTTAATAATTTATTCTTCTCTTCTGAACGTTATGACTTATCTCCAGTAGGTCGTATGAAGTTTAACCGTCGTTTGGGTCGTCCATACGAAGTTGGTACTGATCAGAAGTCACGTGAAGTAGAAGGTATTTTATCGCACGAAGATATCATCGATGTATTACGTACATTAGTTGAAATCCGTAACGGTAAAGGTGAAGTCGATGATATCGATCACTTGGGTAACCGTCGTGTACGTTCTGTTGGTGAAATGACTGAAAACCAATTCCGTGTTGGTTTGGTTCGTGTTGAACGTGCTGTTAAAGAGCGTTTAAGCCAAGCAGAAACAGATAATTTATCTCCGCAAGATCTAATTAACGCAAAACCAGTTGCAGCTGCAATCAAAGAATTCTTTGGTTCAAGCCAATTGTCTCAGTTTATGGATCAAAACAACCCATTATCTGAGATTACACATAAACGTCGTGTTTCAGCGCTTGGACCTGGTGGTTTAACGCGTGAACGTGCAGGCTTTGAAGTACGTGACGTACATCAAACTCACTACGGTCGTGTATGTCCAATTGAAACGCCGGAAGGTCCAAACATTGGTTTGATCAACTCGCTTTCTGTTTATGCAAAAGCAAATGATTTTGGTTTCTTGGAAACACCTTACCGTAAAGTGGTAGATGGCCGAGTAACTGATGCTGTTGAATACCTTTCTGCTATTGAAGAAGTGGGTACTGTTATTGCACAGGCCGATTCTGCATTAGATAAAGATGGTAACTTAACAGAAGATTTAGTTTCTGTTCGTCATCAAGGTGAATTTGTACGTATCTCACCTGAAAAAGTGACGCATATGGATGTATCTGCACAGCAGGTTGTATCTGTAGCTGCATCACTTATTCCATTCCTTGAACACGATGATGCGAACCGTGCATTGATGGGTTCAAACATGCAACGTCAGGCTGTTCCTACTCTACGTGCGGATAAACCGCTTGTAGGTACAGGTATGGAAGCGAACGTTGCGCGTGACTCAGGTGTATGTGTGATCGCTAACCGTGGTGGTGCGATTGAATATGTAGATGCTTCTCGTATCGTTATTCGTGTAAACGAAGATGAAATGATTGCAGGTGAGGCTGGTGTAGATATTTACAACCTCATTAAATATACACGTTCTAACCAAAACACTTGTATCAACCAAAATATTATCGTGAATTTGGGCGACAAAGTTGCTCGCGGTGACATCTTGGCAGACGGTCCGTCAACAGATATGGGTGAGCTTGCGCTTGGTCAAAACATGCGTGTAGCGTTCATGACGTGGAATGGTTACAACTATGAAGACTCGATCTTGTTATCTGAGCGCGTACTTCAAGAAGACCGTTTAACTTCTATTCATATTCAAGAATTATCATGTGTAGCGCGTGATACTAAGTTGGGTGCAGAAGAAATTACTGCCGATATTCCTAACGTAGGTGAAGCTGCACTTTCTAAACTTGATGAATCGGGTATCGTTTATATCGGTGCGGAAGTTACTGCTGGTGACATCCTTGTTGGTAAAGTAACGCCTAAAGGTGAAACTCAGTTAACTCCTGAAGAAAAATTGCTTCGTGCCATCTTCGGTGAGAAAGCAGCTGACGTTAAAGACTCATCTTTACGTGTTCCATCTGGTACTAAAGGTACAGTTATCGATGTTCAAGTCTTCACTCGTGATGGCTTAGAGAAAGATGACCGTGCGATGGCAATTGAAAAAGCACAGCTTGATGCTTACCGTAAAGACTTGAAAGAAGAATACAAGATCTTTGAAGAAGCAGCTCGTGAGCGTGTGATTCGTTTGCTTAATGGCCAAGAGTCTAACGGCGGTGGTTCGACTAAACGTGGCGATAAGCTCGTTGAAGGTATGTTGTCTGGTTTAGAGCTTGTTGACTTACTTGAAATCCAACCTACAGACGAAGCAATTGCTGAACGTTTATCTCAAATTCAAGTGTTCTTGAAAGAGAAGAGCGCAGAAATTGATGAGAAGTTTGCAGAGAAGAAACGTAAGCTTTCGACTGGCGATGAGTTAACAACAGGTGTTCTTAAAGTTGTTAAAGTTTACCTAGCTGTTAAACGTCGCATTCAGCCTGGTGATAAAATGGCTGGTCGTCACGGTAACAAAGGTGTTGTATCTAACATTTTACCTGTTGAAGACATGCCACACGATGCTAACGGTGTACCGGTAGATATCGTATTGAACCCATTGGGTGTACCATCTCGTATGAACGTGGGTCAGATTCTTGAGACTCACTTGGGTATGGCAGCTAAAGGGCTTGGCGATAAAATCGAAAAAATGTTGAAAGAACAGCGTACAGTTTTAGAACTTCGCGAATTCTTAGACAAGATTTATAACAAAGTCGGTGGCGAGCAAGAAGATCTTGATAGCTTAACTGATGCTGAAGTTTTAGCTCTTTCTGGCAACTTACGTGCTGGTGTGCCTTTAGCTACTCCTGTATTTGATGGTGCTGAAGAAAGCCAAATTAAAGACTTACTTGAATTAGCTGACATTTCACGTACTGGTCAAACAGTATTGTTTGATGGTCGTACGGGTGAGCAGTTTGATCGTCCTGTAACTGTAGGTTACATGTACATGCTCAAATTGAACCACTTGGTTGATGACAAAATGCATGCGCGTTCAACTGGTTCTTACTCACTTGTTACACAGCAACCGCTTGGTGGTAAAGCACAGTTCGGTGGTCAGCGTTTCGGTGAGATGGAGGTTTGGGCACTCGAAGCTTACGGTGCAGCATATACTCTTCAAGAGATGTTAACTGTTAAGTCGGATGACGTTGAAGGTCGTACACGTATCTATAAGAATATTGTAGATGGTAACCATTATATGGATCCAGGTATGCCTGAATCGTTCAACGTATTGACCAAAGAGATCCGTTCTTTAGGTATCAACATTGAACTGAAAAATGGTGACTAAGTCGTAAGACTCACGATTTTTTAGGAAAAAACAATATTTGTGACCCAGTCGGGTAAGCGTTGCTTCCCGACACACGGAGAAAAAAATTGAAAGACTTGCTCGATATCATGCGTAAGAAAACGGACTCAGATGGTCATGCACCAATTGAGTTTGACCGTATCCGTATTGGTCTTGCGTCACCAGAAATGATTAAGTCATGGTCTCATGGTGAAGTTAAAAAACCTGAGACAATTAACTATCGTACTTTTAAACCAGAACGTGACGGTTTGTTCTGTGCCAAAATTTTTGGTCCAGTAAAAGATTACGAATGCTTGTGTGGTAAATACAAGCGTATGAAATACAAAGGCGTCATTTGTGAAAAATGTGGCGTTGAAGTAACTACAGCGAAAGTTCGTCGTGAACGTATGGGTCACATTGAACTCGCTTCTCCAGTTGCACATATCTGGTTCTTAAAATCGTTACCATCTCGTATCGGTTTATTACTTGATATGACGCTTCGTGATATCGAACGTGTATTGTATTTCGAATCATACGTTGTAACTGATCCTGGTATGACTCCGTTTGAAAAGTATCAACTTTTAACAGACGAAGAATACTTCAATGCGCTTGAAGAACACGGTGATGAATTCACTGCGAAAATGGGTGCAGAAGCGATTCAGGACTTATTAAAAGATATCGATCTTGAAGCTGAAATCGCACGTTTACGTGAAGAAATTCCTCAAACAACTTCTGAAACGAAGTTGAAAAAAGCGTCTAAGCGCTTGAAATTGATGGAAGCATTCAACGATTCAAACAACAAGCCAGAATGGATGGTGATGAATGTACTTCCTGTACTTCCACCTGATTTACGTCCATTAGTTCCACTTGAAGGTGGTCGTTTCGCGACTTCTGACTTGAACGATTTATATCGTCGTGTCATTAACCGTAACAACCGTTTGAAGCGTCTTCTTGATCTCGCAGCACCAGACATTATCGTACGTAACGAAAAACGTATGTTACAAGAGTCTGTAGATGCATTGCTTGATAACGGTCGTCGTGGTCGTGCAATTACTGGTTCTAACAAACGTCCGTTAAAATCTTTGGCAGATATGATCAAAGGTAAACAAGGTCGTTTCCGTCAGAACTTACTTGGTAAGCGTGTTGACTATTCTGGTCGTTCGGTAATTACTGTAGGTCCTACTTTACGTCTTCACCAATGTGGTCTTCCGAAGAAAATGGCACTTGAATTATTCAAGCCATTCATTTTCGCGAAACTACAAGCTTCAGGTCAGGCAACAACCATTAAAGCTGCGAAGAAAATGGTTGAGCGTGAGACTCCAGAAGTTTGGGACGTTCTTGCTTCTGTAATTCGTCAACATCCAGTCATGTTGAACCGTGCGCCAACACTTCACCGTTTAGGTCTTCAAGCATTTGAGCCTATCCTTATTGAAGGTAAGGCAATCCGTCTTCACCCACTCGTTTGTGCTGCGTTTAACGCCGACTTCGACGGTGACCAAATGGCGGTACACGTTCCATTGACACTTGAAGCACAGTTAGAAGCTCGTGCATTGATGATGTCAACAAACAACATCTTGTCACCAGCAAATGGTGAGCCGATCATCGTTCCTTCTCAGGACGTTGTCTTAGGCCTTTATTACATCACACGTGATGCGATCAATGCTAAAGGCGAAGGCATGGTGTTTGCTGATACTCACGAAGTAAACCGTGCACTTGCAACTGGTCAGGTTGCGATTCATGCTCGTGTTAAAGTACGTGTGCATCAAACTGTTATCAATGAAGATGGTGAACGTGAACACGGAACTATTATTGTTGAAACAACACCAGGTCGCTGTTTGCTTTGGGAAGTTGTTCCACAAGGCTTAAGCTTTGACATGATCAACCTTGAGATGACTAAAAAGAACATCTCTAAGTTAATCAACTCTTGTTACCGTAAACTTGGTTTGAAAGATACAGTTATCTTTGCTGACCAATTGATGTACTTGGGCTTCCGTCAAGCGACTCGTTCAGGTGTATCTGTAGGTATGGAAGACATGCTCATTCCACCTACTAAGCACACAATTATTGACAAAGCAGAAACAGAAGTTCGTGAAATCGAACAACAGTTCGAACAAGGTTTCGTAACTGCTGGTGAGCGTTATAACAAAGTTGTCGATATCTGGGCGCGTACAAACGACCAAGTTGCTAAAGCAATGATGGATAACTTGTCTTATACCGTTGTGAAAAACAAACAAGGTGAAGACGAGAAGCAAAAATCATTCAACAGCATCTATATGATGTCTGACTCTGGTGCCCGTGGTAGTGCGGCACAGATTCGTCAGCTTGCTGGTATGCGTGGCTTGATGGCAAAACCGGACGGTTCGATTATCGAAACGCCAATTAAAGCGAACTTCCGTGAAGGTTTAACAGTACTTCAGTACTTTATTTCAACACACGGTGCGCGTAAAGGTTTGGCCGATACAGCATTAAAAACTGCGAACTCTGGTTACTTGACTCGTCGTCTTGTAGACGTAGCGCAAGATTTGGTAATTACCGAGCCTGACTGTGGTACAGCGGGTGGTTTGGTGATGACTCCGTTCATTCAAGGTGGCGATGTAATCGAACCTTTACGTGACCGCGTATTGGGTCGTGTAACGGCTGAAGATGTACGTCGTGCGTCTGATGATGAAGTTGTATTACCTCGTGGTACGTTAATTGACGAAAAAATCGCAGCTCATCTTGAAGAAGCGGGTGTGGATGAAGTCAAAGTACGTTCAGTAATTGCTTGTGAATCTGCTTTTGGTGTATGTGCTAGATGTTATGGCCGTGACCTTGCACGTGGTCACTTGGTTAACCCAGGTGAATCAGTAGGTGTAATGGCAGCACAGTCTATTGGTGAACCAGGTACACAGTTAACAATGCGTACGTTCCACGTTGGTGGTGCTGCGAGCCGAACTTCTGCTGCAAACAGTGTTCAAGTACGTAACAAAGGTACTGTACGTTTCCATAACGTGAAAACTGTACAACATGCAAAAGGTCACTTGGTTTCCGTTTCTCGTTCAGGTGAAATCGGTATTGCCGATGACTTAGGCCGTGAACGCGAGCGCTATAAACTTCCTTACGGTGCAAGCATCTTGTTGAAAGATGGTGAATCTGTAGAAGCTGGCGGTATCGTGGCGACTTGGGATCCGCATACACATCCATTAGTAACAGAAGTTGCTGGTAAAGCACGTTTCAGCCAAATCGCTGATGGCGTAACTGCAACATCAAAAACTGATGATGCAACTGGTATGACTACTGTTGAAATCTTACCTGTAACAGCTCGTCCTGCTTCTGGTAAAGATTTACGTCCTGCGATCGTGTTGGATACAACAGATGGCGGCGAACAGTTCTACTTCTTGCCACAAAACACAATCGTAACTGTTCGCGATGGCGAAACGATTGGTGTGGGTGACGTAATTGGTCGTGTACCACAAGAAACATCACGTACTCGTGATATTACCGGTGGTCTTCCGCGTGTAGCTGACTTGTTCGAAGCACGTAAGCCGAAAGAACATGCAATTCTTGCTGAAGTTTCAGGTGTTGTGAGCTTCGGTAAAGAAACTAAGGGTAAAAACCGTTTGGTAATTAGCCCTGATGATGGTTCTGAGATCTACGAAGAGTTGATTCCAAAATGGCGTCAAATCAACGTGTTCGAAGGCGAGCATGTGAACCGTGGTGAAACTGTTTCTGATGGTCCACAAAACCCGCATGACATCTTACGTTTGAAAGGCGAAGTTGCATTAACTAACTACATCGTGAACGAAGTTCAAGACGTATACCGTCTCCAAGGTGTAAAAATCAACGACAAACATATTGAAGTTATCGTACGTCAAATGTTGCGTAAAGTTGATATCACCGATGGTGGCGATACAAGCTTCATCAAAGGCGAGCAAGTGGATTACATCCGCATGGTACAAGAGAACCAAGCTGTCTTGGCTCAGAACAAGTTCCCTGCGAAGTTTGAACGTCTATTGATGGGTATTACTAAAGCATCGCTTTCTACTGACTCGTTCATCTCTGCTGCATCGTTCCAGGAAACAACTCGTGTGTTAACTGAAGCGGCTGTAACAGGTAAAGAAGATGATTTACGTGGCTTGAAAGAAAACGTTGTAGTGGGTCGCTTGATTCCAGCTGGTACTGGTCTTGCATACCACCTAGAACGTCGTCGTCAAGAAGCAGAAGCTGCTGAACATGAGCTTCACAATGACTTCAGCGAAGTAGACCAAGCATTCAGCCAAGCATTAAACTCAGAACAATTCTAAGTTTAGGCTGGCACTAAAAAAGGCACCTCAGGGTGCCTTTTTTATTTATATTTACTTATAACAATTAAAAGTGGTAATTACATAAACATATTAAAGAGCCATTATTTTATTACTTAAGCGGGATAAACACTCCACAAAACCATATTAGGCTGCATGCTTATGAAGACTGGAGTAAAACTAATGAAAAAAATGATGATGATTGTTAGTGTTGGTTTGATGTCAACAACTTTGTTTGTTGGTTGCCAGAATGCAAGCCCAGAAAGTAAACGTATTGGTTCGGCTGCGATTGGTGGTGGTGCAGGTGGTGCTGTAGGTAAACATGTGGGCGGTAATATTGGTGCAGGTTTAGGAGCGGCACTTGGTGCAGGTGTTGCAGCCAATGCAAAAGGGTCTAGTAGTAAAACCGTGCGTAATAGTGCAATTGGTGCCGGTGTTGGTGCTGTGTTAGGTGGTGCAATCATTGGTGGTGACGCTGGTGCTGCTACAGGTGGCGCACTTGGTGGTAGTGCGGGCGCAGCTTATGAAGAGAAGAAAGGGAAGTACTAAAAGTATTTCTAATAATATTTAAATCGAGAAGTCTTTAACCTGTTAGAGACTTCTTTTTTATAATTAAATTTTTGCTTGATGATTATAAATAGAAGAGCTTTACAAAATATCAATCGATTAGGACAGATGAATAACACAATCTGATCAAATTCCTCATAAAAGAGTATTATTCTTTTTATTAGAACAGGTAGTAGGAGTATGGACATGAAAAAAACAATTGGATTAGTTTCTGCTTTAATGTTGTCTACGCTTATGTTTACGGGTTGTCAAAATATGAGTCCATCTGACCAGCGTATTGGCGCAGCAGCAGCAGGTGGTGCGCTCGGTGGTGGCTTAGGTAATCATGTAGGCGGTGGTGTTGGTGCGGGCTTAGGCGCAGCAGTAGGTGCTGGTGTCGGTTCAAATACTCAAGGTGGTAGTAAGCAAACTACGACTAAGAGCGCGATCGGAGCTGGTATCGGTTCTGTGGTGGGTAAAGCAATATTGGGTGGTGACTCTGGTGCTGCAATTGGCGGTGCGATTGGTGGCGGTGCTGGTGCAGCGATTGAAGAAAAAAGATAACTTAGTATCGAATGAATAAAATAAGCGCTTTTTAGCGCTTATTTTTTATTGGGGGAAAGGTTTTGCTTTTTTACGTCGGATATAAAGCGTTTTTTTAACTTCGGCAATTCTTATCCCAGTTTCATCAAAAATGTTTAGATGATAAGTTCTTAAAACAGGGTCGTAGTTGTCGGCAAGCTCTCGAATTTGCTCAATTTCAGCTAAATCTACTCGAATATCTGCATGTACCGTACTTCGACCAGGGGAAAGAAAATTAATTTCAGCAGCTTTATCCCACACAATATATTTTGAACCGAGGTGATGCAGAAGAATCATCATATAAAATGGATCAACCATTGAATAAATACTGCCCCCGAAATGCGTTCCGACCAAATTTTGGTTTTTCCATGTCAGAGGCATTTTTACGCGTACGTGACAAAGATCTAAATTCATGATTTCAATATAAATCCCTGCGCCACGATAAGGTGGGTAGTGATTAAATAAAAATTTTGAAATCGTAGGATTGTTCTGAAGTCTTCTTAAAATAGCCATAATAGTCAATTTTTTTTATTGAAACAGTATTCATACTAGATAAGTATCATCTTTTTTATATTGATGGCAATGCTCTATCCGACTAACGACATGATCGATTGAAAAACAAGATAGGAAATGATTATGCAGCCAAAAGTTCATACAGTAACAACAAGTGACCAACAAACGCTTTGTGCCAAAACATGGGGCGACGAAAAAAATACACCGTTGGTTTTAGTACATGGTTATCCTGACAATCAAGAAGTATGGGAATCAATCATTGAACATTTAATTAATGACTTCTACATTGTCACCTATGATGTACGTGGGGCGGGTTTGTCATCTATACCAAAACGTATACGTGATTACCGTTTAGAGCGTTTGTCTCTAGATTTAAAAGAAGTTGTAGATGAATTATTACCAAATCGTCAATTTCATATGGCTGCACATGATTGGGGTTCAATTCAATCTTGGGAGTCGGTGACTGAGCCTAAATTTAAAGGGCGATTATTATCATATACAACCATTTCTGGACCATGTCTTGACCATGCCGCTTTATTCTTGCGTGATAAATTTAAAACTTCACCAGGTCAAATCTTAAAAATATTAACCAAATCTTGGTATATCGGTGCATTTCATCTTCCGTTGTTAGCACCAACAGTATGGTCTCTTTTTAGCCCTGAAAAATGGGGGAAAGTCCTGACTCAGCTCGAGAGAAAAAGTAATTTACCTTTAAATAATAATATTAATGCAGATGGTAAATATGGCATTAATTTATATCGGGCAAATTTTATTCCTCGTTTAACTGGTCCTCGTCAACGTTATGCGCAATGTCCAGTTAAAGCAGTTATTTTAAAATATGATACTTTTGTGAGCCCTGAATACATCACTGAGGCTATGCCAAAGTGGGTGGACAATTTTGAATATGTTGAGCTTGAAGCAAATCACTGGGCAATTCTAAGTGAGCCGGCAAAAATTGCAGATCATATTCGTCAGTTTATTAAGGCCCAAGCTTAATCATTGAGTGACTGCATAAAACTGTTAATTCGGCGATATTTTCGGCTTCATAAGTCTGAATCTGATAGAATGTCGCCTTTTGTTTTGCTCTGAATTTATTCATGAATGCTGTCGTTATTGCGATTGCAGTGATGTTTTTATTATCACTGGCGCGCGTTTCTGTTGTCCTGACTTTAGTGGTTTCTGCCATTGTAGGCGGCCTTGTAGCAGGTTTAAGCCTTTCTCAAACCGTTGATGCCTTTAACGCTGGTCTTGGCGATGGTGCTGAAGTTGCACTTGCCTATGCTGTGTTAGGGGCATTTGCTCTGGCACTTTCAAAATCTGGTTTACCTGATTTACTTGCCCATAAACTTATCGGTTTGTTGGGAATGGAAGCGGGAAAAAGCCGCGAGACTAAAGTGAAATATTTACTGTTAGGTATTTTACTGATTGCTGCTATTTTTTCTCAGAACCTTATTCCGGTTCATATTGCCTTTATTCCTGTACTTGTTCCGCCATTATTACGGGTAATGAACCATTTAAAGTTAGACCGTCGCGCCGCAGCCTGTGTGCTTACACTAGGTTTAGTCGGAACTTATATTTTTCTTCCGGTTGGATTTGGTGCAATTTTCCTTGAACAAATTTTGATGGGAAATATCAACAAAGTTGGTGCTGCCTATGGCTTGCATGTAGAGCGTGGCATGATGTCAATTGGCATGGCTATTCCAGTTTTAGGGATGGTTTTAGGTACTTTGGTTGCTGTATTTATTAGCTACCGTAAACCGCGAATTTATGCCGATCGCGCTATTACACCAACTACAACGATTGATTTAGATAAACCCCTTCGTGCAACAGCGCAAGATGAAACAGCTGACTTAAAAGCAGATGCAGAAGAGTTAAAGCATGAGGCAGAGCAAGCGCCCGTGATTGCAAAGAAAACAATCTATATGGCGTTGCTTGCAATTGGCCTGACACTCGCTGCACAGCTCTATTCAGGTTCAATGATTTTGGGTGGTTTAGTTGGTTTTGCTGTTCTATCCACTGCTGGAATTTTTAAGTGGCAAGAGGCAGATGATGTCTTTGTACAAGGCATGCGAATGATGGCCTTGGTGGGTTTCATTATGATTTCTGCTGCGGGCTTCGCATCGGTAATGACGCATACAGGGGATATTAATCAACTGGTAAAAGGTGTGGTTGAAATCATTGGAGATAATCGCGCACTTGCAGCTTTCTTAATGCTTTGTATTGGTTTGTTTGTGACGATTGGTATTGGTTCATCTTTCTCAAGTGTACCTGTATTAGCCGTTATTTATGTGCCTTTATGCGTACAGTTCGGATTTTCACCATTAGCGACGATTGCCCTTATTGGGACAGCAGCAGCATTAGGTGATGCAGGCTCTCCAGCTTCTGATTCAACTTTAGGGCCAACAGCTGGTTTAGGTGTGGATGGGCAACATGACCATATTTGGGATACGGTTGTACCTACATTTATTCATTTTAATATCCCGCTATTAATTTTTGGCTG
>NZ_JRVL01000338.1:0-2447 GCF_054823985.1 Acinetobacter sp. GN11
GGGAATGGAATAAAACTTTAAGGGCAGCTCAAGTAATTCCTATTGTTCCTTTGGTGGGAGAAAAAGGACTTGAAGTAGGAACTATTTTTTTAACACCTTTAACTACAAATCAAGAGGTAGATAGTTGGAATAAAGATGGCTTATTAGAAATCAATAATACATATTCAAAAATTTCAGACATTCAAATTCAACCTAATGAATTTGATGTTGCTATCCCAACATATTCAGTTAATTACAACCAAAGAAGTGGAATCGGTACAAAACTGAATGTTCATGCTATTCCATTAGCTGCAGCCTATTCCTCTGCCAATGATGGCAATATGGCCGTAACTCTCTCAAACGTAAAGGCTAAAGGGTTTGACGATTGGGAAATGCAAAATATTATTGAAACATGGGCACAAAAAGATGACGTAAAACTAAAATTGAGTAAATGGTATACAAATGAAATTAAAGGTGTTGGCGACTCAAAAAATCCAATCATATTACGTTTTGTATCAAAAATTTTTACAGCTACAAGTATCTACGTAGTTGTTAAAGATGATGAAAGCAATGCTTTAAAAGGACAGATAGGCAGTTCCGATACAACAAGTTTTGGCATTAACTCAGGTACTCAAGCAATGCCTAAACCAAACACACTACCTACAACACCAGCAATACCTGAAACTAATAACAATCAAGGCTCTAGCAGTGATACAAATGCGACTACTGTCGATAAAACAATTACTGACATTGATACATTACTAAAGTTAATTGACAAAAAAATAGCAACTAAAACAGATGTTCAAGAAACCAATATCCCAACCCCAATCCGAACCGGTTCTACTGATGTGAAAGTCGCAGAACTTGAAGCCAAGTTAAAACAAACCTCGGATTTAGTAAGTATTTCCAATCAATTAAATGATCTTAAAAAAGCACAAATGTTGAATCAATACGGTGGGTATTATCAAATGGGAGCTGATGTATTTCGTATTACTCATCTTGGTAAAAGTGTCTCCATTAATCAAACCTTTAGCAACCCTATGGTATTTGGTTATTGGGCTCTAGAATACGTACTTTTAAAGGATGGAAAACTAGAAAGAATTAACAGAAATATTTTAAATGCATATTCAAACAAAGAAACTCAAAAGCTTATATCCAAAATTACACTTGATACGACGATTACCCCCTCCCCCCAAACAGCACCACAAAAATAACGATTTTCTAAAAAATAAAATTTAAAATCAGGTATTTAAGGAGAACACCATGGAAATGCCTATACAATCAGATTTAATAATATTAGAGCATATTTGTTTCAAAGCATTCCCAAATGGCACAGAGGATGAATTAAAAGTAGCTGCGAATTTCTTTCTTAATGAGATTAATTCAAAAACGAAATTTAAAAACTGGAATCAGCACATATTATTTCGACCTGTAAATTCTAATTCGTCATATGTCCTCATGATTTATGCTGAAAATCAATTCGTTGAAGACAATGCCCGTATTATTTATTTAGATTCTTCGCAACTACCACTAAATTTAGCAGATGCATATCAAATAGCAATTAACAAATATGGGACAAAAGATCCTACATATTTTAACAGCGGTTTTAATTTTACTTTATACAGCTTCGGTAATACTCAAACTGAATATTCTCTGATCATTACCAACCAGAAACCGAAGCCTATTAAAACTTAGTTCTCCCGTCTTAAATGTTCAATTGAACAATTTCTGATTAATTTTAACCAAAGAAATATCTATTTTCTTTATTACTTAGGCTAAATATGACGGAATCATATATTGCACCTGTAGAGTTAGAAAAAGCTTATCGTTTGTTAAATCATGGTCCAACTGTCCTAGTTTCTGCACAACATGGTGACGACCGCAATGTAATGGCTGCCGCTTGGGCATGTGCCTTAGAGTTCAAACCAGCCAAAGTATCCGTGGTTCTTGATAAAAGTACTAAAACCCGACAGCTCGTTGAGCAAAGTGGTTATTTCACACTACAAGTTCCCTGCTATGCACAGCTTGATCTGACTCATCAACTTGGAACCGTTAGTAAGTTGGATGATCCACAAAAACTTGAACATTGTGATGTTGAACTATTTTATCAAGAAGGTCTTCCTAGCCCGCTTGTATCAGGTTGCATTGCATGGCTTGTCTGTAAACTTATTCCAGAACCCCATAATCAGTCAGCTCATGATTTATTCATTGGTTCTGTTGTGGGTGCATGGGCAGATAGCCGCGTTTTTAGAGATGGGCACTGGCATTTTCAAGATGCACCGAAAGAACTTCGAAGCCTGCATTATATTGCTGGAGGAACCTTTTATTTAATTGGTGAAGAAGTCAAAGCTCAGCTTTAATCAACAAAAAACTGACTTTACTTAACTTTCTGAATTTCATCGAATCGGATTCAAACTAGAAAATTTCTGCTCAATGGCAAAAGACCGCATAACAATTGCGGTCTTTTG
>NZ_JRVL01000339.1:0-862 GCF_054823985.1 Acinetobacter sp. GN11
GAGTCTTCATATAAATTTTATTTTTAAAAGATGATTAAGATGGTTGACCTTAAAGTTAACTTTAAGCTTAGTATAAATATTCAAATCTTTATAACGAATCAACAAGCAGTTTTTCACCAGGAGAACAAAGATGGGATATGTAACCACAAAAGACGGCGTAGAAATTTTCTATAAAGATTGGGGACCTCGAGATGCCCAAGTTTTATTTTTTCATCATGGTTGGCCTTTAAGTTCAGATGATTGGGACACACAGTTGCTTTTTTTCCTTAAAGAAGGTTTTCGTGTAGTTGCTCATGATAGACGTGGGCATGGGCGTTCAAGTCAGGTGTGGGATGGTCATGATATGGACCACTACGCAGATGATGTCGCAGAAGTGGTCAAACATCTGAATATTAAAAATGCAATTCATATTGGCCATTCAACGGGTGGAGGTGAAGTTGCTCATTATATTGCTCGTCACGGTCAAGAAAACGTTGCAAAAGCTGTTCTTGTTAGTGCAGTTCCACCATTGATGGTTAAAACTGAAAATAATCCTGAAGGTTTACCAAAAGAAGTTTTTGATGACCTGCAAAATCAAGTTCTCACCAACCGTGCGCAATTTTTCCGAGACCTTCCATCTGGCCCGTTTTATGGTTTTAACCGACCAGATGCGAAACCATCTGAAGGTATCATTGCTAACTGGTGGCGTCAGGGCATGACGGGTAGTGCAAAAGCACATTACGATGGTATTGTGGCGTTCTCGCAAACTGACTTCACTGACGATCTAAAGAAAATCACGGTTCCTGTTTTGGTGCTGCATGGTGATGACGACCAGATCGTGCCTTATAAAACTTCTGGCGTGAAATCTGCTGAGTTACTCCCA